>JAAYSQ010000261.1 GCA_012523925.1 Clostridiales bacterium | reverse complement strand
TTTCTTTCATATACATAGGCCATCCCCTTAGCAGGAACCGTCAATTTATATCTTCCCTTCTGACGTTCATAAGAAATCATTCCCCATTCGGACTGATTTTCCTTGGCAAATTCCTCTAACCGCTGCAATGCAGTAAGGTCCTCATCCGCGCCAAGAAGATGATGCATAAGATCTTCTGTATAATATATTCCAACTGGCTGCCCCTTCACATAGCCAATCTTGACGATACTTTCATGAAGCATGGCTTCTAGATTATCTGTTAAGTCCCTAAACTTCTTGCACAACTGTTCATCAAACCTCTCATTGTCATTTCTGCTAGTGCTCTTATCCGATACTAATAATATAATACATTTTAAAGAATTATGAAATATAGAAGTATAAATTTATTAAAAATCTACATGAATCTCTTTAATAATCTGTAATGATTTGTTGTACCTTGTAATTCTTTGGAATTTATGTTGAAATAGGTAACATTTTACAGTAAGATATTAGTAATAAATGTAAGGCGGTAGATATGCTAGCTATTAATAACATTCGTGTTTATAGTCTTTCATTGTATATAAAAATCATAGTTCTATATGGAGGTATCCTATGTCATTTAGCATAAAGTTAAATAAAAGCAAACAAATATCATTTCGTATTAATCCCAAAGGTAGCGGAATTGACTTTATCCTGACCCTACCAGGTGTTACCATAACCGTTACTAAGAAAGCATCAAAAGGCAAAACAAATAGCCAAACCCCAGATAAGCAATATGCCTATACCAAAATTCATCATGCAAGTATTTACCAGTTCCAACAGGCCAAATACCGCTCCCTTATATCTAAAATATCCAGATTAATTAAGCTTAATACATTAACGAATTGGCTTTGTCCTATATCACTTCTAATGATAATACTTCTAATCATGATATTTCTGCTGCCGCTTTCAATATTCCAAGATTACTTATCTACTAATAGCAGAGACTTCATTATAATTATCTTATCTATAATTGCTATCTTAGGAATCTTTATAAAAATATATGTACATACTATAGGCAGAATTAAACTGGAAAATTACATCGATGTAAATCAATCCAAAGCAAGCAAGTCGACACATGCTAATCCCTGGTTAGAACTACTTGATCCTGAGAAATTATGGCAGATTACCGGTGTACTTAAATTGCAGGAGGAAGACCAACGCGAAAATGCAGGTAGTACAACCCGGTACGAGAGGTATCTAGTTAAGCGAAAGGTAAAATCACCTTTCTATCTGAACACTAAACAAAGGATCCTTCAGCTTAAATTAAAAGAAGAGACCCTTATCATAACGCCTGGTCTCTATCTTATTATAAATAAATCAAAGGTTGGTATTACCGATGCTTCCGACATCACCCATACAAGCAAAGCAGCTCCCTATGCAGAAACTGAAGATCTTCCAAAAGATGCACAGGTACTAGAGTATACATGGCAATATGTGAATAAGGATGGCTCTAAGGACAAAAGGTATAAGCAGAATAATCAAGTGCCCATTTGTAATTATGGCTTACTTAAGATGGAATCTGAAAACGGCTTCCAACTTATACTGCTATCCTCTTCTATACCTCATAAATAAAATTACAATCACTATTCTCAAGAAGTGGTGCATTCCTATCTTTCTCTGAAAGAATAGGTTCTATACCATCTAGGAGTCCACCCCAATCCACTCCGATGCTAGGATCATCAAACCGGATCCCTCGATCGTGCTCTTTGGAATATACATTATCTACTTTATATACAAACTCAACATTGTCCGTTAATGCGATAAAGCCATGGCCAAATCCCCGAGGAACATAAACTTGTCGCTTATTCTCTGCACTTATTTCTACGGATACCCACTGCTTATAGGTAGGGGATCCTTTCCTTAAATCAACTGCCACATCAATAACAGCACCATTGGTACAGCGGACTAGCTTGGCCTGTGCCATTGGATTATTCTGAAAATGAATTGCACGAACGGTACCTTTCTTGGCAGACATTGAATGATTATCCTGGACAAAATGTGCAGTAATACCCAACTCTTTAAATTTGGGCTCACTATAGGTTTCCATAAACCAACCTCGATGATCGCCATAGCAATCCGGCTCTATGATTAGTACTTCTGGAATTTTAGTTTTAATCGCTCTCATTATATTCTCCTACCACTTTTGTTTTATTTATATACCAAATTAATTTATAGTTGTATCTACTCAGCTTCTGGTTACTTGTTTTACTTTAATTTTAGTTATGTCATACGCAACTCAGCTTTTGTTGCGTCACACGCAACAAGTTGGGTAAAAAAAATATTATATTATTTCCCTCTATATTTTTTTCACGTTTTCTATCTATCAATAAATTTACCGTCTAGCACATCCTTTAAATATTTGCCATATTGATTATTTTTATATTTTTCATATGCACTCTGCATCTGTTCTGTATCAATCCATCCATTTAGATAAGCAATTTCCTCAAGGCAAGCAATCTTACGATTGGAATGGATTTCAATCGTATGAACAAAGTTTGTCGCATCAACTAGGGATTCATGGGTTCCAGTATCTAACCAGGTAAACCCTTGTCCAAGCACAGCAACATCCAATTCTCCATTCTCCAGATAGATTCGGTTAATATCCGTAATCTCTAACTCACCTCTAGCTGATGGTTTCAAATTCTTAGCATATTCAACCACGCGATTATCATAAAAATACAATCCAGTAACTGCATAATTCGACTTGGGCGCTTTCGGTTTTTCCTCGATTGAAACAGCCTTACCATCGGAATCAAACTCAACTACACCGAAGCGTTCCGGATCATCAACAAAGTATCCAAACACCGTTGCACCATGCTCTTTCTTTGCTGCCAACTGTAATCTCTTCTTAAGACCATGTCCGTGGAAGATATTATCTCCCAATACCATAGCCACATTATCTTGACCTATAAATTCCTCACCGATGATAAATGCCTGGGCCAATCCTTCCGGAGCCGGCTGTACCTTATATGATAGGTTAATACCAAATTGGTGGCCGTCACCAAATAAACTCTCAAATCTGGGTGTATCCTCCGGTGTTGAGATAATAAGTATATCTTGAATTCCCGCTTCCATAAGTATGGATAGTGGATAGTAAATCATCGGTTTATCATATACAGGAAGTAACTGTTTACTCGTTACCATTGTTAATGGAAATAGCCTTGTCCCACTTCCGCCTGCTAATATTATTCCCTTCATCATAACCTCCATTGCACTAACATGTCTATTTAACCAATCTTTCATCTATATCAATACATATAATTTGCTTGATTATCCCATTATATCCAAATTATTTATTTTTATCAATAAAAATAGGACTTTCTTGCACATGTTGCACCACAGTAAGGAACAAATCTGCCTCCCCAGACACAGGGGAATTCTTTGCAGTTTTCAGGAAATCCTGGTAGAGCTTATCAAGATTACAAGCTTTCCATTTCTTTGGTGGCTTCTTTTTAATCAGGGTCATGATATCAAACTTCTCCTCTTCGGATAGGCAAGCTTCATAGATATAACGAATCCGCTGGGTACTAACATCCGTCTTATTACCTAAAATTATCCGAACTCGTTCATATACAACCGCAATCTCCTCGATTGGTCTACGCTCTAAAACCATGAAAAACAATCGCTCCAATTCAACCATATTCAGTATTGTAGGTTGGTATTTATCTAACTTTTCCTCCATCTTGGCTAGCAAGGCTTTTGCTGAATTAAAGTTATTAAAAGCTAACTGCTGATAATATTCCATCATACGCGAATACATGGTCAACATATCGGTATCATCTATTCCTTCTGGCAACTTAAAGATATCCGGCGAGTATTCTTGTATCTGCTTCCCATCACTCATCTCCGAATTAATCTTTAACTGAAGATAAAAGACTTCTCGCATATTAGGATCTTTATGTATACTTTTTAGATTCTTACCATCATTCTGTACACCAAAGGTCATAGGTATAAGATTGGTTAAGGCTAGAATAATACCCATAAATGCCCATGTCAAACATAAAGCTCTAACAAAGCCATTATCGGTTAATGCTGCCGGTATAAGAACTGGTATTGAAAAGATTAGATTACTTATCCCTCCACCGAGATTGTATAAAATATAGGGAAAACTTCCGTCCTCTTTTTTCTCAGGTGGATACATCAGACATTGTCCAGCAGTACCTTTAATCGAATATTTCTTAAGATGTATTCGCCCATCCTTCTTAATAAAAGTAATAGAAAAGATACGAAAAGACAGGAAGCGATAGCCAGTCAAGAGACCAAAAACTAAATGCCCTGCCTCATGCAAAATAATATGTAATGGATACATGACAAAAATTAAAAGTAAAAGTGCTATTAGAAAATTACGCATAAATAAATCGATATCAAGAATACCTTGGATATCCGCAGTGAAAGCAAAAACATCGACAAAAATACCAATTACTGCACCTATGGCCATAAAGGTAAAATTAATAAGTTTCGTCTTTCGATCCACCTTTTTATATATCAATTTCTTCTGTTTGCGCAGTTCTTCATAAGTTTTCCTTTGCCCGGTAGTTACCATAGGTATTTTCCCCTCTCTTATCTCTCACAAATTATTAATATATATATCAGTTTTCTTCTATTAATTAATACCAATAAATAGAATAACTCACTTCTACATACACCTTAAAAATTCTTCCATGATAGCAACACTTGATGTTGAACCTATTCGCTCTGCGCCTTCTTCAATCATCTTAAGTACTTGTTCTAAGGATCTAATACCACCTGCAGCTTTTACCTTAATATTATCCTTTACAATACTTTTCATGAGGCGTACATCCTCAATTGTAGCTCCTCCTGTACCAAAGCCGGTGGAAGTTTTTATAAAATTCGGCCGAATATTTAAAGCAATCCTACACAATTCTTCTTTTTCTATCTGTGTCAAATAGCAGTTCTCAAAAATCACTTTAGAAATAACATTTGCTTCCCTGCATATCTCAACGATTTCAGCCATCTCTTTTTCTATATAATCATAATTCTTTTCTTTTAATGCTGATATATTAATTACATAATCAATTTCGTCTGCTCCATTAGAAATGGCATCTTGCGTTTCAAATATCTTGGTTTCAATTGATGTTTGCCCAAGTGGAAATGAAATTGCAGCACCAACATGAATATCTGTTCCTTCCAGTAATTCCTTACATAAGGAAACTGGAGTCGAGTTGATTGCTACCATCTTAAAATGATACTTTTTACTTTCTTCACATAATTTAATAAAGTCTTCAGTAACTGCATCTGCACGCAATTGTGTATGATCAAAATATCTTGCTAATCTTTCCGGTGTCATACTTTTGTCTATATTACTCATTCGAACACCTCCGTGTTATTACCAAGTATAGCCTATGAAGCCTTATCGCCAATACCTTGTAATATTTTGTTTTCTTCATTTATCATGCTATCATCGAATTTGATTTCTAATGCAGGCTAGTTGTAATCAATTCGTTGAAATGTAGTTTTTTCTTCTTATAGTTTGCTTGCAGCTGCTTCCATAAGTAAATAGAAGGCTTGCCCCTCGGGTGCTACTCCTGGGGATATAAAGTACGGTGCACCGCATACATCTTGAATCAAGCCGTAAGCATCCATTTTACTATGAGCAGCATTTCTGCACTTATCAGCTAGCTCTTTCCACTCACTTTCCAACCATTTTGATTTAATGCCTCTATAGATTGTATAGCTTAACATCTGCGGTAGGTTTACTTCGATGAATGATGATGGATCATTTAAAACATCATGAGCCAGACCATCTTCCCTAATATACTTAGAAACAGAATTTATTAAAGTTCTAGCCTTAGCAATTAACTCCTTCTTTTCTTCTTCCATTTCCTTAGGGAGTAAATCAATTACACGGGCTAATCCAGCCATGGTCCAACCATTTCCCACACCCCAGAAATCCTTACGGACAAATTCTTTCTTGCCATCATCCCAAATATGACTCATTAATTTTTCATCTTTATTAAATAAGACATTCCAGTAACCACGGATTTGTATCATGGCTTCCTTATAATGGCCTGACACTGCCAAATATGGTGGCAACATATACATAGAATCTACCCAAAACTGTGGTGCACTGCCTATATGATAAACAATTCCATCTGTATTTCTAGGTGCATCTTCCAATGCCCATTTAAGCAAATTCTTATGAGCTTTATGAAGCTCTGGATCCCCAGTAATATTAGCAGCATATAATAAGCCTTCTCCTGCTGAGCATGGGTCTGTTAATGCATCCGATGTTCCAATAATAGCAACGCGCCCATCCTGGACACTGCGATAAGCCGCTTCTTTTGCCATTGCTATCACCACATCATCATCGCCTTGTTCTAAGAAGGCCTGCATTGCCACTCCTTGCTCCCAAGAATGTCTTTGCATTGCTAAAAGCGCTAATTTTGATTTATATAGCTGATCTGTTTTCATAGTTTATTATTATCCCCCCGTAATTTATCGATATAATTCAACACTGAATTCATTTCTATCTCCACGATACTTTGCGATAGAATATTCTATTGTTTCATCATCTTTTGTATAAGCTAAAGTCCTAACACGACTTATGGCATCTCCCTTTGATATCTCTAATAACTCTGCTTCCTTCCTAGTCGCGTTAACAGCTTCTATCTTACGATGAACTCGTGTAACTCGCTTGTTATATATATCCTCCAGCATAGCATACAAAGAATTATGGACAAAATCTTGATTTAATAAATCAGAATAAGGCTCATATGGAATATAAGTCTTTAGATATACAATTGGTTCATCATTAGCATACCGAACACGTTCAAGATAAATTAGCTTATCCCGTTCTGATAAATTAAGTAATGAATTAATAGAAGGATTATCAGCAACCACTTTTAAATCCAATACTTTTGTTGACGGTGTTAAGCCCTTTATGTTCATTTCTTCATTAAAACTCAGTAACTTATTTAAAAACATTGCTTGAATTTTAGGTTTTGCAACAAAAGTACCTTTTCCTTTTAAGCGATATAGATATCCTTCCGACACCAGCTCACTTATTGCCTGGCGAACCGTCGGGCGACTTACTTTGCACCTTTCACATAAATCAAGCTCAGTAGGTATCATATCACCAACCACTATTTTTTCCTTCTTTATTGCCTCAAGTATCATTTGCTTAATTTGATAATACAGCGGTATAGGTAAATTTTTATCCAACTTATTATAATTAAAGATTTCATCCAATTCCATATTATTTCTCCACCTTTTAAGTTATAGTTGCAGCTCCCATCGAGGTAGCTTCTTCTAAATAGCGTGGAACTAGTAATGTCTTCTGCCATATATCAGCAAGTATCTGCAACCAAATATCACCTTTCGCTCCACCACCTATAATTATAATATCGTCTA
>JAAYSQ010000260.1 GCA_012523925.1 Clostridiales bacterium | reverse complement strand
TCCTTCCTCTGGTTGTGTCACTGATTTATAGAGAGCAAAGTGGTTTTGCTTTTCTTATCTCCATTGGGCTATGCTTATTATTTGGCATCCCACTGAGCTTAAAGAAACCGAAGAGCACTCATTTCTTTGCAAAGGAAGGTTTCATTACAGTGGCTTTGGGATGGATTATACTAAGCCTTTTCGGAGCTTTGCCCTTCTTTATTAGTGGTGAAATTCCTTCCTACCTAGATGCTTTATTTGAAACTGTGTCTGGATTTACTACGACTGGTTCCACAATTTTAAGTGACGTGGAAGCCCTATCTAATTGTATGTTATTCTGGAGAAGCTTTAGCCTTTGGATCGGCGGAATGGGTGTTCTTGTTTTCATCCTTGCCATCCTTCCATTGGCTGGCGGAGAAAATATCCATTTCATGCGTGCGGAGAGTCCAGGTCCGTCTGTAGAAAAACTTGTGCCTAGAATTAAGACCTCATCAAAGATGTTATATACGATTTATTTGGGTATGACATTGATTATGTTCATTCTTCTCCTGCTAGGAAAGATGCCATTATTTGATACCATAACCCTTACTTTAGCTAGTGCAGGAACCGGTGGTTTTTCTATTAAGAATTCTGGACTAGCCGATTATTCCTATTATCAGCAGAGCGTAATTACAATTTTTATGTTTTTATTTGGCATCAATTTTAACTTTTATTATCTAATAATACTTCGCAAATTTAAATCTGCATTTAAAATGGAAGAAGTACGATGGTATTTTATTATCTTTATTACAGCTATTATCTTGATTTCCTTTAATATTGGAGGAATCAAAGGTTTTTTCTCTTCGCTACACCAAGCCGCCTTTCATGTGTCATCGATTATTACCACAACTGGCTATACAACTTTAGATTTTAATTATTGGCCAACATTTTCTAAATCTGTCCTTATTTTACTAATGTTTATCGGAGCTTGCGCAGGTAGTACAAGTGGTGGTATTAAGGTTTCTCGTATCGTCATAGCATTCAAATCCATAGGCAAAGAACTTTCTTATTTACTTCATAGACGAAGTGTTAAGATATTGAAATTTGAAGGAAAGAAGATACAAGATGAAACAATGCGTTCAATCAATACCTATTTTGTTGCCTATGCTTTTATCTTTGCAACTACCTTCTTAATTGTAAGCCTAGATAACTATGATTTTACTTCAACATCCACAGCAATAATAGCCACTATTAATAACATCGGACCAGGATTAGACGCTGTCGGACCTTATGGTAACTATGGAGGTTTCTCTGATCTTTCTAAGTTGGTTCTAATTTTCAACATGTTTATAGGTCGATTGGAGATTTTCCCTCTCCTTCTCTTATTCTCCCCAAACACTTGGAGGAAATAGTTGAAAGCACAAGTCAATAATTTGATAAATAACCAAAACAGTTATGATATGATTTCCATAAAGGTTCATACCATAACTGTTTTAATTATCTTTTTCAAGAATTTTATTAAGATTAATATAAGCTACTTACTGTCATTCCTATGTATTCGTTTCATACAAAAGATAATAATCAAAATATCTGATTAATATGTTTGCCTCTAGTAGCATGTAGGTTCCACAATTCCATCTGGAGAATAGGGAATTAGAAAAGTTCTTATACCTGCTGCATAAGGTGCAATATCATATTGTTGATAATAAAACACTGCCCCTTCCTCAGTTAAATAAAAGTTCTTAGGTTTGAAATTTTTGCTTACCAGTTGTGTATAATCATCGAAATATAAATCATCCCCGGCTGCAATATCTTCAGCAATCTTTCTATTAATATTGTCAATTATGTATTCCTGATAATCTTGTTCGCCATGATATAAATCCTTTATCTCTATCTTTCTACTTCTCTGCAAGTTCCATGTATCAGAAGTACGGATGGTACTTCCATGGGCACCTCCGGTATATTCATACCTATCAATGTATAAGCTTAAAGCACAATTTTGATTATAGGTTATAGTATAATCTTCATATACTTCAAACTCACGAATTGGGAAGTTGTTGGCAACGGAATATTCATACTCCGCCATAGCCTGCTGATATAGTCTATTGACCGTCTTTTTCTCATACATATAAGCCTTAGTCCGATACAATGAATTTAGCTTATCCGCCAATGTCTGAAAAGTATCGGATAAGAACTGCGGATACTTTATTGTGTAAGACATTACTTTATGCCCTTTATAGTACAAATCTTGCTGTGCTACCTGCTCTTTTACTATAAATGAATACCCCTCCATATAAGCTATCACCCTCCTAAAGTCATCTTTATGGCAATATATGCTTGGCTACTTCTTGATATTCATAAAATAAAATTAGGCCATTATAATTCTACGGCGCCTTTTATAAGACAATGACGTTTATCACGTTTAAGTCTTTGAAAAGAGCATGTGATTATTATCCAACGTAGACACGTTTCCACTCAGTTGTCGCTCATAGCGGTACATAAGGCCGTAGCAGATACTTGTATCTGCTACAACCTAAGTACCAATGGCGACAAATGGTCTACTTATGGATTAATAATCACACGCTCAACTTTTTAGATATTGTTGTGATAAACATTCATATTCTCTAAGGGCGCCGTATAGTTTACTTCCATGGTTTTATATCTCATTATCTAACTGGACAAATGCCGGTCTCGCATTCCTTATCTATGATCTCTCTTTCATCGGAATCATCATACTTTGCAAGTAAATCCAAATCAATTGGTTTTACATTTCTCATGCGCTCCTCATAATCTTCCTTAGTTGTTGATTCAAAAGGAAGTAGAGGATAAGTCTCTTCCATTAAAGGAAGGAAGGTGATACCTACGACCTTATCAAAATTCTCATAAACCCAGTTAGCAACGTCATCCCATTCATGTTCTCGCACATGTACAGTGATTGATGTATTATGATCAGACCAATTCTCCATAGAGAGTTTGTATAGCTCTAACTGCTCAATGGCACCAATATCATATTTGGTCTTTCCTTTTGGTGCTTTCACAGGGAACTCAATCACCTTAATAGTACAGTTATCATCGGTCTGGCCAATTTCATTATAAATAGGATAACTTCCTTGTTCTGCTATCATTTGATAAAGAGGATCCGTTACTGAGATACGTATTCTTCGTATATAGTAATGGGAATGTGCATAGTGGATCCCAGGGCTTACGCTAGGAAGATTAGATAAACTACCTTCTGGTTTAATCGTAGTCATTAGCGACGGAACTTGAATACCAAGTTCTTTACAGTAACGTTCACCCTCAGTATGAATTACCTCTCTCATTTCCTTAAGTAACTCTCCCAATTCCTCATAGCTCATGCCAGTCTTATTAACCATATCCATCATACCTGTTAAGGATACACCTACGATACGATCCTCATGCATTACTTTATTCCATGCTGGGAGCTCTACTTCAACTAAGGTCATCCGGATGGCATTACGTATGGAAAGTTTTAAGATTTCCGCAAGACCTTCCTTATTCAAATAATTTCCTTCCACAAATGCCATCATATTATTTGTTGTTAAGTTACAGCACTGCTTTGATTGTAGGAGGATTTCACCACAAGGATTACATCCGCGGAAAGTTTTCTTTCTACGGGTCGCTTCTGCAGCATTAATAAAGCCGGGCTCTCCATTTATTTTAATTGAGTTAATGATTTCTTTAATACGTTCCAAAGATGGACGATGAGTATAAAGAACAGAGTTATTACTCATTTTACGATGAGAAATTTCTGGATCTTCTATCCACTTGCCATCGACTACCTTATATATATTTCTCTTAGCATTGATTACTTCTTCATCATCTTCATCGCAGATAATCATCATTGCGCTACGTCTTACACCACCAGATACCACATTTTCACTAATGATGGTTGCCACATCTAGGATATCTATGGATTGCAGTTTTCCATCCTCTCTACGCAAGAATACCTTATTAATCTTTTCAAACATTCGTTGTATGGATTTATGTCCAGATGCTCTTCCGCCGAATCGTTTCAAGCGTTCTCCTTCTGGTCTGACATAGCTGTAGTCAATTATAATCTTTTTAATGCCTTCATATTGATCCGTAGCTGCTATCTTAAAATAGGCTTGAAGCGCTTCGCACCAACCCTCTTTACTATCTCCTACTTTTAAAGTAATCACTGAAGGATCCTCAGGATCAATTAATTCCTTGGTATGTTCCATATCTTGCTTCGATGTAATTAGACGTTCATATCCATCATAGACAGACTCCATGGTAAAGTGACGAACCGGTGATAGATTTCCTATCTCCTTACGATTAATTCTTATACCTACACCGCTACCTACCATTAACAAATAGAATACATCCACCAAGTCCTGAAGACTATCAATATTAGTAAATGCACAGTTATAATTGGATAAGGGATACTGCTTTACTACTTCTGTTCCGCCCATATATAAAGTTCTTCCGGAAGTAAATGTCCTTAAGTAGAATAGATTATCAAATAGAAATTGGGCTTCTTTTTGTACCTCCTCCCAATCAATTGGTATACCGGATTTCTTCTTAAATTCTATTTCTAACCCAATATTATACTCTGTTGTACGAAGCACTGTTTCAAACCAGGTTTCTCTTCGTTTCTTTTCTTCCAGATATCTGGAATAGGTTCTAAGATATACAAACTCCCCAATCAGACTAAGTGGAGTATCCGCTTCTTTATACTTATTTAAAAATTCTTTTGTTAATAATTGTTTCATACCATTCCTCCGTTTTATCTTCTTAAGTGCTATGAAATCTTTTCATATATGTTAGCATTACATATTAACAAATTTCATATTATGTACCACATTTAATAATACACTATATATTGTATTTTATATTATATATAGACACAATATATATGTCAATTCTAAAATTAAGGAATTTTTAGTACAGATTTCATCATTGCACTTGCTAGTGACTAGAAACTTATCTCTTTCATAACAATACTAATCTCTACCTAAGCTCGTTCTTACGGCTAGTACAAGGATTATAACACTTAACAGATTAAAATAATCCAGAAAATAATTCCGGTTATTATTCGATGCAATTATTATCCCATCAATTATTTTGTATATTATGTATAGCTTACTTCTCTTTCCTTCTAAAATTCTAATCAATAATCCTATTAAAATATATTGTTTTGTAACTTAATGTGCTGTCGATGCATATATAAATAATGAATAATATGTAAAGGGGTGTCTATTTTTGAAGAAATTTATAGCCATTGTAAGCTGTTTATTAATACCACTCCTAGGTTTTGCTTCAATAACAACAGCTGCCAGCACAGAGGAATATAACATTCCCGAATCTTATCAAGCCTATGATATACCAGGCAGTAATGAAAAAGGCATGTATTCTGTGACCTTGAATTCAAGCGGAGCAACGGATCCCAATGGGCTCTACACTTTCGTCGTTGAAATCGATACCAAACCAGGAGAAATATATACCAAAGTAACTTCATGGCAAAGCAACTTCCCAGTATATGCAGTAATCGTAAAAAGTAATAATATTTATAACATGTACCAATATCATAGTAGCATACGGGGAGACACAGATTTGAATGCTCCTGATATTCCGGAAGGCGGCCCTGGAAATGTCAGCGAAGTTACTATCATTTATAATCCGGAAGAATTCCCCGATGTACCGGAAGCAATTCCAGCACCAAAACCAGAACCTTGGGAACTGGTAAGAAACTTTCTATATCGTAACTTAAGCATACTTGCGATACCATTAGTTGTTGCTTTCTTCCTTTTGGGTAACCTAATTGGGAGACTAAGACCAAGACCTGCTCGTACAAGCAACGATACAGTGGAATCGAATACGACTAGCTCATTGAATATGGACAATCTACCGTCGCCCACTTCAACAAACTATGGAAACAACGATGAAACACAGTTAAGGACACCATCACCTTATTCTAGATATCCAAGAAATCGTCACTATGATAATACCAATCAATAGCACTTAATATAAGAACATGGAAGCATAGTAGATTGAATAGAAGCTACTGTTGATGACTAAAAGGCTACTGCATTACCTATGAAGTAAAATATAGTAGGTATTTCAGTGGCCTTAGCTTAGCTTATGATTAGAAATTGTTAGTAATTATTTACATTTTCCTATATTTTTAATTTTATATTTGCTATAATAAGGTTATTATTACAAGGACATCTATCTACAGTACCATAATTTGAGACGGAATTATGTTTGCAATTACCTAGGGAGTGAATAAAAAATGGAAAGGAGTAATCACAATTGAAAACCATCGATTTCAAAAAATTACGATCGGAAATGACATTGGAGGAAAAGGCTAGTTTATGCTCTGGAGCAGATTTCTGGCACACGAAAGCAGTAGAGCGTCTTGGAATACCAGGGGTTTGTGTCAGTGACGGCCCTCATGGCCTTCGTAAACAGGAGACCGATGCTGATCATATCGGTCTTGGGGAAAGCGTAAAAGCGGTATGTTTCCCAGCATCATCTGCACTCTCCTGTTCATTTGACAGAGAGTTATTACATAAACTTGGAATTACTTTAGGCGAAGAATGCCAAGCGGAGGATATTTCTACGATTTTGGGCCCTGCTGTCAATGTGAAGCGTTCCCCTCTCTGCGGAAGGAACTTCGAGTATTTTTCAGAAGATCCCTATTTGACAGGAGAATTAGCTTCAAGTTATGTCAACGGGGTACAGAGTCAAAACATTGGCACTAGCGTAAAGCATTTTGCAGCTAACAATCAAGAAACAAGGCGGCTTAGTATCAGCGCTGAGGTCGATGAACGCACCCTACGTGAAATCTATCTGGCTGCCTTTGAGACCATTGTCAAGATGTCCCAACCATGGACAATTATGTGTTCCTATAATTTAATCAATGGAATCTATTCCTGTGAAAACGATTGGCTCCTTAATAAGGTTCTTCGGGATGAATGGGGATTTAAAGGACTTGTTGTTACAGACTGGGGAGCTATGAATGATCGTGTAAAAGCTCTTAATGCAGGTCTTGACCTTGAGATGCCATCCTCCAATGGAGTAACAGATAAAGAAATCGTATCTGCAGTCAAGGAAGGTAAGATATCCATGGAAACCTTAGATCAGACTGTGGACAGAATATTAGAACTAGTTCAGAAATATATAGCAGGGAAGGTTGAAGATGCACACTATGACAAGGAGGAACATCATCAACTAGCTAGAAAAATGGCAGAAGAAAGTGCTGTTTTACTAAAGAATGAAGATATCCTGCCACTAAAGGAAAAAGATAAGGTAGCATTCATCGGCGAGTTCGCAGAACGCCCCCGCTATCAAGGTGGCGGTTCCAGTCATATTAATAGCTTTAAGGTTACGAGCGCCTTGGATGCTTCAAAAGGATTAGATATAATTTATGCCAAGGGATACGATAGCCTTAAGGATGAATATGATGAAGAACTCATTCAAGAAGCCGTCCATTGCGCGAAAGAAGCCAGCGTTGCTGTAATATTTGCTGGCCTTCCAGATCTATATGAAAGCGAAGGCTATGATCGGACCCATCTAGATCTACCATCCTACCAGAATATATTGATAGAAGAGGTCGTTAAAGTACAGCCTAATACCGTAGTTGTTCTACATAATGGTTCCCCTATATTAATGCCTTGGGCTGATAAGGTAAAAGGAATCTTAGAAGTCTACCTAGGAGGCCAAGCGGTAGGAGAGGCAACAGTTAATCTCTTATACGGAAAAGTCAATCCAAGTGGTAAATTAGCAGAAACTTTCCCCTTAAGGCTACAGGATAATCCGTCCTACTATAACTTTCCTGGAACTAATCGGACAGTAACTTATCAGGAAGGGATTTTTATCGGATATCGCTACTACGATGCAAAGGAAATGGATGTATTATATCCCTTTGGATTCGGTCTAAGCTACACAAAATATGCATATAGCAATCTAAGAATGCAAGTGCTGCGTACAGAAGCCGATGGTGAAAACATACTTGCAGAAGGCGAGTATAAGGCTAATTCTAAAACCATTCATATGGATGATACGGAGAAGCTCCGAGTGACTGTAACAATAAAGAATATCGGCAATTACTCTGGTAAAGAAATCGTACAATTATATGTTCGTCAAAGAGATGCATCCGTTATAAGACCACCAAAAGAATTAAAAGGATTTGAAAAAGTTGCTTTGGAACCCGGCGAAGAAAAAGATGTAACATTCCTCTTGGATAATCGTTCCTTTGCCTATTACTCTACTGAGCGAAATGACTGGTATGTAGAGAGTGGTCAATACGATATTCTTATAGCCAAATCCTCAAGAGAAATTGAATTAACTGGTGAGGTTATTATGAAAAAATCAACACCAGAAGAATTTCTATTTGATGATAGAACAACCCTGGGCGATGTAATTTCCCGGATGAAAGATCCTTCTATTCTATTTAAAATGTTCAAAGGTTCTTTTGAATTTACTGCTGCCGAGGAAAGCAATACTACGGATGAGAAAATGATGATGGAAATGATAAAATCAATGCCACTCCATTCTTTACGTTCCTTCTCGCCTACTCCATTAAGTAATGAAGATCTTGAGAATTTGAAGCAATTGATACTTTCACAAATAGATTAAGATAAATTAAAACAAGTGAATTGACAAACTAATTTGTTTGCAATTCACTTGTTTTAGCTTGACTTATTCGATTAGTCCATGTATTGCTCCACATTATCTGGTGTAATAATAATATGTGGCTTACGAATATATTTTCCATCAATCAGCTCTATATTTTCTGGAAGCGGTTC
>JAAYSQ010000259.1 GCA_012523925.1 Clostridiales bacterium | reverse complement strand
AGATTATTTAGAATAATATCAAAAGACCACACCAGAGAATTTAGTCTCCAATGTGGTCTTAATCTTGCTAACCTTTAAAGCCGTCACTTAAGTTTTTATTCAATCCCTATGTGAAAGCTCCTAAAGGAGCTTTTTTTCTATATCTCTGATGACCAGTTTTTCTTTAGCAATGCAACACCAAAGGATATGAAGAACTTTTACCAAGTAATCTATCCGGGATTTGATAGTACCAGATTTGATACTTTAATGAAACAATTTGAATTAACTCCGAACCGTAAGATTAATACCTTTTCCAAGGGGATGAAAAAGCAGTTATCTGTGATTTGTGGTATTTGTGCCAATACCAAATATATATTCTTTGATGAAACCTTTGATGGACTGGATCCTGTGATGCGCCAGGCAGTAAAGAGTATTATTGCTAAGGAGATATCAGATCGTAATATAACAGTTGTGATTGCCTCCCATAATCTTAGGGAACTAGAGGATATATGTGATTATGTTGGATTGCTTCATAGGGGTGGAATTTTATTTTCCAGAGATTTATATGATATGAAATTGAACATTCACAAGATTCAATGTGTATTCCAAAGGGAAGAGGATGTTTCTAGAGCCTTTAATGTCTTAGACATATTAAAACAAGAGCGAAGGGGTTCTCTTTATACAATTACGGCAAGGGGAAATCGTGAGGAAATTGTCGGTGTTTTTGATAGGGTAAATCCAATCTTTTCTGAGATACTTCCATTAACCTTAGAAGAGATATTTATAAGTGAAACGGAGGTGGTTGGTTATGACATCAAAAAACTCATTTCTTAAGTTACTAAGAGAAGATATGAAGAGTAGCCACCAGGAAGTTGCATGGTTCCCGCAGCCTGGCCGAAAGGGGTTAATAATACATTACCCCAATGAACTTCTTCAGGTTGAGTAATGGATACATCCATATAATTTCTTAGATTGGTCATATGCCAGTGAAAATCAGGGCTATTTGCCATAACACCAATAGGGTTATCAATTATTTTCAGACCTGCTTTCGTTTGCTCAATGACAACACATTTACCGCTTCTATCTGTAGCAATCCAATGTAAGGGTGCTGCTGTTCGCGTAACAGGATCCGGTATACCTACGATACGAATGTGTTCTACTAATGCCTTTAAATCATCGATAGAAGCACATCTGCCTAAGAGATAATGTAGAAAATCTAAAGAGGCAATAGGCTCTCTATCCTTTATTGGTAAATCATAATATGCATAACCTGCAAAGTATAAGACCGCAGCAGCGAAACCCTGTTCATTAACACCATCGAAAAAACCTAGCATACCATCTGCCTCTTGACCAATACTGATAAAGCTATAGCGATTAGTATATTTCTTCATTGATATGAGGCTATACCATTCGTAATTTTTTGGTATTACAAAAACTCCGGGTTCGATTGGATGGGAGAAATCCATGGTTCTTCCAAAAAAGTTCTCTCTTTGCATAGATTGTAAAGTAATGGCGGTACACATAGTACGAGCCTCCAATATGATAAATTCATATTCACAATGTATGTTTTGAAAGTCCATAAGGTGAATTCAACTTGTTTGTTAAACTATAAAAAAACCCTTGGGTACGGCCTTAGTTGGCTGTTCCAAGGGTTTTGATATTGCATATAAACTAATTGACATAGAACTATTTTCCCATTCTTTTTAATAAATATGGGATACCTTCTTCAAAATTGACACCATACCAGCGACCATTTTTATCATCCAAAGTAAGCTGGATACAGTGTGCAGTATAATCTGCTGCGATTGGTATAGCTTCTTTCCATGTCATACCATTTGCAATGGCACCTACGATTGTGCTGGCAAAGATGTCACCAGTACCGTGGAAGCTAGCATCAATTTTCTTATGTTTATAGTAGTAATATTCGTCATTTTCTCTGTCATAGCCCATAACGCCTAAGGTGCCTTCTTCAAAGCTTACGCCAGATAGAATGGAAATATTAGCACCAAGTCCTGCTAGTTTTTGCATCATTTCTTTGATATAAGTCTCGTCGTAGGACTCTTTATATTCCATACCTGTCATGAAAGCAGCTTCAGTAATGTTAGGGATTATGATATCTGCCTTGGCGCAAAGGGTTGCCATCTTCGCAGCGAAAGTCTCATCAAATGCAGGATACAGCTTGCCATTATCAGCCATAGCAGGATCAACTATGATTTGATTATCATTTGTCTTAAAGTCGTCAAACAAATTTGCAACAAGAGCAATCTGCTCGATGGAACCCAGGTATCCGGTATAGATGTTATCAAAATTAATATTTTCATTTTTCCAGTGTCTAGTTATTGGCACAATCTCATCCGTTAGATCATGGAAAGTGAAATCACTAAACATAGTATGGGTGGATAGTACCGCCGTTGGAATGATCGCAGTCTCAACTCCTAATGCCGATATAATAGGTAGGGCAACGGTAAGTGAGCATTTTCCAACGCAGGAAATGTCTTGTACAGTTAAGATTCTTTTCATATGATTGCTCCTTTACAAATAACCTTTTTAACATTATACTAGATTATGACCATAATGAAATGCTCAAAATGCTGAAATTATATATGGTCAGATGGAGGGAGCTATGTTAACATATTCTTTTGAAGATAGAGGGAAGGATTCCCTCTATGAATATTTATATAAGCAGATTAAAAATGACATTAATGCGCACAAGCTAGCGCCTCAGGAGAAGTTGCCTTCTAAAAGGGCATTGGCTAAACACCTGAATATCAGTACCATTACAGTGGAAAACGCTTATAGTCAGTTGGTAGCGGAAGGGTACATTTATTCCATTCCTAAAAGTGGATTTTACGTCAACGACTTATCTGGGGCAAAGCATGGGATAGAAGATTTACATAGGGGTAAGCCAGAACATCTAGTAACAGGAAATTTGGCATCAGGAAAAGGGTCAGATAGCACTACAAATAAAACTTCTGACTATTTTGTTGATTTTGTAAATAATGCTATTGCTACGGATAATTTCCCTTTTACAACTTGGACTAAACTCTTGCGGGAAACAATGTCCGATTATCGTGATAAGCTTATGACCAAATCCCCTTCTGTAGGAGTTTACCAGCTAAGATGCGCTATTGTAGATTATCTGTATCAGTTCCGTGGGATTACTGTTACGCCTGAGCAGATTGTGGTAGGTGCAGGTACAGAATATCTCTATGGATTAATCATACAGCTGCTAGGCCATGACAGGAAGTATGCGGTGGAAGATCCGGGCTACCAGAAGATATCTCGAATTTATCAGGCAAATAGGGTGGAGTGCGTTCACATTCCTCTTGACGAGAATGGTGTAGATGTAGATGCGTTAGAAGAGTCCCATGCCGATGTATTGCATATCACTCCATCCCATCACTTTCCTACAGGGCTGGTTACGCCAATTAGTAGAAGATATGAACTTTTATCCTGGGCTTCAAAGTCTAAGGATCGATTTATCATAGAAGATGATTATGATAGTGAATTTCGCTTGCAGGGTAAACCGATACCAGCACTTCAAAGCATAGATGTGTCGGAAAAGGTGATATACATTAATACCTTTTCGAAGAGTCTAACATCTACCATACGTATCAGTTACATGGTTCTGCCGAAGGCATTGATGGAAAGATATAACAAGGAACTAAGTTTCTATGCCTGTACCGTATCAAATTTTGAACAGTATACCTTGGCTAAGTTCATAGAGCAAGGATATCTTGAAAAGCACATTAATCGTATGCGTAACTATTATAGAAATATCAGGGATATCATATTAAAGAATATTAATAATCGGGCAGGGGAAAAGAAGATTCATATTATGGAGGAAGATGCAGGGTTGCATTTCCTAATGCAGGTGAGTACTTCGCTTAAAGATAAGGAATTGATTGATAGAGCAGCACAAAATGGCGTCAATATATCCTGCCTTAGCCAGTATTATTACGATCAATCCAATGCCATAGATAACACTTTCATTATTAATTATTCTGGTGTGCATGAAGAAAAAATCGAAGAGGCCGTGGATAGATTATTTGAAAGTTTTTAATAAATATAAATATTTGAAGCAAGATTTAAGCCAGTGGTTTTTCATGTTTTTATATCTTTAACAATCAATATATTAAAATTTCCCTCAATCTAAATTAGCTTGAGGGAAATTTTTTATGATTTGTTTTACTATTGGGGTGAAACATAGTAGGTGGTATAATTCTTGTCACAAAGCTTGCCATTTCTTCTGGCGGCTGCTTGCGACCGGTTTTAAGCCAAGTTTCAAGCAATCCAATATAACCATTAATAATGAAGGAATTAAATAATTCATATTCTTCTGGACTCAGCAAGAAACCGGCTTCTTTCCATGCGTCGGAACATTTTTCATCTACCAGCTTTTTTAGACGTTGCAGAAAAGCCATATCTCCGTTTGGTCCAAGCATGATTTGACTCCACTCTGCATGTTTATCAAAAAAGCAAAATACCCTTGTTAACATAAAGTATGGATCCCCATCTGGCAAAATGGCATCTTTAACTGAATCAATAAGTTGATAAAATTCATAGAAGAAATCTTCCTCTAGCTTTTTTAACATATCAAATATATCGGCATAATGGTAATAGAAAGTACCCCGATTAATATCTGCCAAATCACATAATTCTTTAACAGTAATCCCAGACGCTGGTTTATCCTTTAATAATTTCATCAGACTTTCTTTTAA
Source organism: Clostridiales bacterium (assembly GCA_012523925.1). Classification (GTDB taxonomy): domain Bacteria; phylum Bacillota; class Clostridia; order Lachnospirales; family Lachnospiraceae; genus Mobilitalea. The sequence continues at coordinate 19,392 of JAAYSQ010000259.1, read as the reverse complement.
ACGCTTCTTTGTGTTTCGAACACTCCTATTTTCTACTGTTTGTTTCTTATTTTGCATATTTTACAGCCTTTCTGTTGTAATCACATATATTCAATATATCTATACCCATCTAATACTTAAATTTAGACAAACATTCATTTAAAGATTTATATTTCAGATTGTCTATCTTTAAATCCATTGTTAATTGTTTGGCAGGCATTAATTTAGACTTGATTCTAGTTCGGTTTTCAACATTTGTCAAGTTATGAGAATTTAAGTTTTGTGTAAATAAAAATACATTCTCCTTAAGGATTGAATAGTGGCATTAAGAAAACTATGATATAATTGTTAATAAAAGGAAGAGGGTTTTAAGGTTTTGGTCGGGAGGAGTAGCCATGCTTAAGGTGTTTTTGGTTGAAGATGAAATCGTAGTAAGAGAAGGAATTAAAAATAATATCAACTGGATAGAGAATGGGTTTATCTTCTGTGGAGAGGCTAGCGATGGAGAATTGGCCTACCCCATGATACAAGAAATGAAACCGGACATTGTTATAACCGACATACGGATGCCCTTTATGGACGGTCTTCAATTAAGCAGGTTAATTAAAAAAGAAATGCCTTGGATAAAAGTTATTGTATTGAGTGGATATGAAGAATTTGAATATGCACAGGAAGCTATTGATATTGGAGTAACACAATATCTATTAAAGCCCATTAGTGGAGCGGAATTGATGACATGCATTAGGAATGTGCGTGATCGTATATTAAAAGAGCAAGAAGAAAAGTTGAATTCTGCTAAGTATAAAATAGAAATGAAGGAATATGAGGAATCAGAAAAACGGCGGCTATTTAAGGATATCGTCAATAATAAGGATACTTTAATGAATATTTTAGACAGAGGAAAAGCCTTAAATCTAAAGTTAAGTTCTATGGCTTATAATATTATACTTTTTAAGTTTTATGGATCTGCTTCAGCTTTCCATTCTGTTAATCAATGTGCCAAAGTTCAGAAAAAGTTAGATGAATTATTCGATGAAAAGGAGGATATAATCCGATTTGATTGTCTCTTGGATGGGATAGCACTACTGCTAAAAGGGAACAGTTTAGAAGAAATATCACAAATTGCTAGGAGTTATATTGCTCGGATAAAAGAAATATTAAAAAACTATCCGGAATTAGGATACTTTGGAGGCATAGGAAGGCCGGTGAAACGCCTTGGAGAACTATCTAACTCTTTTCGAGAGGCCAGCCGAGCATTTGCATATCGTTATATTTGTGATAAAAGTGAGATTATTGATTATTGTACGATTGGTAATGAAGAATTTTATTCGGTACATACCGAAAGTTTGGATATGGTTAATGTAACACAGTTGGATCGCAAGAAAGTTATAACCTTTTTAAAAAGTGGCAACAAGGAAGAAGTTAACTATTTTGTGGAAGAATATCTAAATTGCATAGGTAACAAGAACCGAGAATCGCTATTATTTAGGCAATATATCATTATGGATATGTATCAAATCGTTGCAGGGGTTACAGAGGAATTTGGATATGAGGTGGATCTAATTGATAAACCATTTCAAGATAATGAGCAATCAGGCTTCCAAATTATTTCCTTTAGTCATGTCAAAAAATATATAGAAAAGATTTTCTGTCAAGTTATTAATATAAGAGATGAGCTGGCCACAAAGCATAATAATGATGTAATTAACAGAGCCAAACAATATATTAAAGAGAATTATTACAAGGAGGATATCTCCTTAAATAGTGTGGCGTCAGAAGTATTCCTAAGTCCTAGTCATTTTAGTGCAGTATTTAGCCAAAAAACAGGACAAACCTTTATCAAATATCTTACTGATTTGCGAATGGACAAAGCTAAAGAACTTTTGAAATGTACAGATATGCGAACTTCAGAAATAGGATATTGTGTTGGTTATAAAGATCCCCATTATTTTTCCTATCTATTTAAGAAAACGCAGAATTGTACACCAAGTCAGTACCGTGGTGGCAAAAGGCGAAATAAGGATAATGGGGGTGTATAGATTATGAAGCAAAGACTAAAGAATTTAAAATTAAATGTTAAAATACGTCTTTATTTTTCAATCATAGTGATAATATTTTGCTTTGTGTTTGCCATGATTTTTACCACAATGTTGAAATATAACAGAGAATATAACCAAATAATTCAAAGTGCTACGATAGCAAGTGGTTTTTCCATTGATTTCAAAAGTGAATTTGACTACAAAATGTATCGAATAATTATCGGGAGCAAGCCATTTTATGAAGAAGACCCCTATGTAGATATTAGGGCGGCCCAGAATATTGGGGTTAAGCTTTTTAATACAGCAAGAACAAAAGGAAATAAAGATCGTGCAGAAGGGATACAAAAGTATCTTGTTAATTTATCAAAGCATGTACATAAAATAGAGGAAAATTTGAAGGAAACCGGTCATTATGATGAGAATATTTCAACATTGGAGAATGATATCCGGGTTCTGACCTCTTTGATACAGGAAACCGTACTTGAGTATATCTATTATGAAACACTGGAAATGGAGAATATTAGAGCTGAGATGGAAGTTCAAATGATGAAAACGATGGAAATGAGTATCTGTCTCTTGGGAATTGTTGTAATTGGTGCTTTGTTCTCCTCTGTGATGATATCGAATAGTATATCTAAGCCGATTAATCAGTTGAGTAATATAACCAATCAGGTTGCAAAAGGAGATTTGTCGGTTCGCTCGAATATACAAAATGGGGTTGAAGTTAAAATATTGAGTGATTCTTTAAATATCATGATTGAAAAGTTAAGTAATTTAATTGAGACAGTTAAAAAAGAACAATCAAGTTTAAGAGAAGCGGAGTTGAGGTTATTACAGGAACAGATTAATCCGCATTTTCTTTATAATACCTTAGATACAATAACTTGGTTGGCAGAAGCGCGTAAATCGGTCGAAGTGGTTGAAGTGGTTGGTTCCTTATCTCATTATTTTAGGACATCATTAAGTAAGGGCAAGGATATGGTGTCTTTAAGGGATGAAGAACTTCATGTCCGAAGCTACTTACAAATTCAAAGGCTTCGTTATGAAGATATTCTGTCGTATGAAATTAATATTCCTGAAGAGCTGGGCCGATATCGGATTCCTAAGATTACCCTTCAGCCATTGGTGGAAAATGCACTATACCATGGAATTAAAAACAAAAGAGGGATGGGCAAAATTACAGTTTATGGACGAAGAGAAGGGGAGGTAATTATTCTGGCTGTCCATGATAACGGAATCGGAATGACTAAGGAGCGTATTCAACAGGTGATGGAAGGGCTAGGTAAAAAGGAAAAATATCGTAAAGATTTTTATGGTCTCTATAATGTTAATGAAAGGTTACACCTTTACTTTGGACAAGAATACGGTTTATCCATACAAAGTATCTATAATGAAGGAACGGAAGTTACCATACGTATTCCTGCCTTACTAATAAATAGTATCACAGGAAAAGAAACACAAAAAATCCAACTAAGTTCATAAAAAAACAAACCTTAAGACATTGACAATAAAATAACAAAAAGTAATCAAAAGATATTCTATTGAATAACATCTATCGTTTTGCAACAATATTCATGTGATTACCTAATTCGTATTGGTATGTCAAATCAGACTACCAAGCGATAGCATTTGTTAAAATAAAGAGGGAGGTTTTTATGACGAAATTATCTAAAAAGTTTTTCGCACTTCTACTTGTAGGCATCATGGTATTTGCTCTTGCGGGATGTGGGAATCCGGCAAAGGAAACAACGAAAGAGACTGATGAGGGTAAAGAAGAGCTTATCGTAGTAGGGTATGCACAAGTTGGAGCGGAGTCAGACTGGAGAACAGCCAATACTGTATCGTTCCAGAGTACATTTGTAGAGGAAAATGGTTATAAACTTATCTTTGATGATGCACAGCAAAAGCAAGAAAATCAGATTAAAGCAATTCGTAATTTTATTCAACAGGAAGTTGACTATATCGTATTAGCTCCGGTAGTTGAGACAGGTTGGGAAACCGTTCTTGGAGAAGCGAAAGAAGCGGGCATTCCGGTTATCCTTTCCGATCGTATGATTGATGTATCCGATGACAGCCTTTATGTTGCCTGGGTAGGTGGTAACTTTGTCAAAGAGGGCAACGATGCCGTTGAATGGTTGGATGGATACTTAAAGGAACTGGGCAGAGAGAATGAGACAATCAATATTGTAACCCTTCAGGGCACCATTGGTTCCTCCGCTCAAGTAGGACGAACACAGGGTGTTGAAGAAAAGTTATCTGAGCATCCGAACTGGGTTATGCTCGATAAGCAGACAGGTGAATTTACACAATCCAAAGGACAGGAAGTTATGGAGTCTTTCCTAAAATCCTATGATGATATTGATGTAGTGATCGCGGAGAATGATAATATGGCCTTTGGCGCTATCGATGCGATAAAAGCAGCTGGAAAAGTCCCGGGTAAAGATATTATTATCATTGGTTTTGATGCAGTTAAAGCTGCTTTTGAAGCGATGATTGCTGGGGATTTGAATTGTTCCGTAGAATGTAATCCTTTGCATGGACCTAGAGTTGCAGAAATAATACAGAAGTTAGAAAAAGGTGAAAAAGTAGAAAAGATCCAATATGTAGATGAAGGTGTATTCCCTGCGGATACCGCAGCAGACATTATTGATTCTCGACTATACTAATTCATTGGAAGAAATGTGTTGGGAAGGTAGGAAAGTTTCTCAGGTTGTCATAGGCGCATAGGTATTGTCCTATTAAATAAAAGGGTGGGGCTGTTGTAATACACACCCTGCCCTTTTTACAAAAGCTGAATGTAATAGGTAAGAAAGGATTGATTCTACTTGAATAAGGAGAAGGATGTGCTTCTCAAAATGAGAGGCATTGATAAAAAATTTCCGGGAGTAGTAGCACTTTCCAAAGTGGATTTTACTCTACGTTCTGGAGAAATCCATGCTCTAATGGGTGAGAATGGAGCGGGCAAGTCTACTTTGATCAAAGTTCTGACAGGCGTTGAGGAATTGGATGGAGGAGAGATACGCCTGTCAGGAATTGATTCTCCGATTATAAATAAATCACCTCAGGATGCGCAGGCTTACGGCATTAGTACTGTGTATCAAGAGCTAAATCTTTGTCCAAACCTTTCCGTTGCTGAAAATATATTTATTGGAAGGGAACCAAAAAGGGCAGGAAGAATTGATTGGAAAACAATTAATAAAAAATCCAAAGAAATTTTAGAAAAATTTCAAATTTATATTGATGAAACAAAACCCTTAGAGAACTATTCAGTGGCGATTCAACAGATGATCGCGATTGCCAGGGCGGTAGATATTTCATCTAAGGTATTAATTCTTGATGAACCTACTTCCAGCCTAGATGAACAGGAAGTAGATAAATTGTTTGAGGTAATGAGACAATTAAAACAACAAGGTTTAGGTATTATTTTTGTAACTCATTATTTAGAGCAGGTATATAGAATTAGTGATAGAATTACTGTTTTAAGAAATGGTTTGCTGGTAGGTGAATACGAAACAAGCAAATTACCAAGTGTCCAACTAGTAGCGAAAATGATGGGCAAAGAATTGGATGACTTATCTACATTAAACAAAGACACTCTACAAGAGCATATGGAAGATCGTGAGGAGCTTTTGGAAGCAAATAATTTGGGACGCTTAGGAAGGATAAAGCCATTTAATTTATGTATACATAAAGGTGAAGTGATTGGAATTTCCGGTTTGTTAGGTTCTGGTCGTTCAGAATTATCCAGGGTTATTTATGGAGCTGATAAGCCAGATACTGGTGAACTTATATGGAAAGGGAAAAGACTTACAGTTAATGCACCAATTGATGCAATGAAAGCAGGGATGGCCTATCTTCCAGAAAGTAGAATTGATGAGGGTATAATTTCGGATTTATCGGTGCGAGAAAATATTATGATAGCTTTTCAGGCAAAGCGCGGGCTTTTTCATCTACTAAGTAAAAAAGAGCAGGAGGAATATACAGACCGATATATCGATTTGCTGCAAATTAAAACTTCAGACCGAGAGGTTCCTATCAAGCAACTAAGTGGAGGAAACCAGCAGAAGGTAATCCTGGCTAGATGGTTACTTATGAATCCTGAGTTCATGATATTAGATGAACCGACTAGAGGAATTGATGTTGGTACCAAGACAGAAATACAAAAATTAGTACTTCAGTTGGCAGAGAAAGGAAAATCAATCATGTTTATTTCCTCTGAAATTGAAGAGATGCTCAGAGTCTGCAGTAGAATGGTAATTCTAAGGGATACTGCCAAGGTTGGTGAACTAGAAGGATCAGAGCTTACACAGAATAACATTATGCGGGCGATTGCAGGAGGTGGCAAACATGATGAAGGTTAAGCAGGTATTGAAAAGGGTTACTAAGCATTCCTTGTTTTTTCCTCTGACCTGTCTTGCAATTGTACTGATTATAAATCTAATTAAAACACCTACCTTTTTTAGGATTTCTCTTAATAATGGTGTGCTATATGGTTATATGATGGATATACTCAATCGTTCCAGTGAACTTATTATATTAGCAGTTGGAATGACCTTAGTTGTCGCTGGATCGGGAGGAACAGATATATCTGTTGGTGCAGTTAGTTCCGTTGCTGGTGCAGTAACGATATTTGCTCTGGTAGGTAGTATGAGCAGTGATACCTATCGCATGCCGTATGGTTTGGCTGTACTACTTGGCGTCTTGGCAGGTATGGTATGTGGGGCTTTCAATGGTTTTCTTGTGGCAAAATTAAGAATACAGCCCATGGTTGCAACCTTAATTCTATTTACTGCAGGCCGTGGAATAGCGCAAGTAATAACGCAAGGATTTATTCTTTATGTAAGAAAAGAGCAATTTAAATATCTTGGGAATTTTATACCAGGAGTACCTATTCCCACACCAATTTTTATAGCTACTATCGTAGTCGTCATTACCGTCCTGATATTAAAGAAGACAGCACTAGGACTCTATATTCAAGCGGTTGGTATAAATTCGAAAGCAGCCAGATTGGTTGGGCTTAACTCCACCCTATTCACCTTCTTGGTTTATACATTTTCAGGATTATGTGCTGGAATTGCTGGGATGATAATAACTTCAAGGGTCTACTCGATTGATGCTAATAATGCGGGTTTAAATATTGAGTTGGATGCAATACTTGCAGTAGCAATCGGTGGAAACAGTTTGTCTGGTGGCAAGTTTTCAATTGCCGGAAGCATAATTGGTGCTATTACAATACAGGCATTGACTACATCACTTTATGCAATGAAAGTAACAGCGGATCAATTGCCGGTGTATAAAGCCATCGTTGTAATTATTATAGTAATGATACAATCGACCGAATTAAAGAGAATGGTGAAGTCCTTACATCACAAGTTCTTATGCTCAAGAGAAAGAAGGTGGGCAAAGTGATACAAAGAATTCGAAATCGGTTGAGTGATAATACATTTCTATTATTTATTACGATTTGTTTGTTTATTGCGATGTATATTGCAGGAATTATCATATACCGTGATAATAATTTTGGTAGGTTTCAGGTGTTTCTTAATCTATTTATCAGTAATGCTGGTCTAATAGTGGCAGCCGTAGGCATGACTATGGTATTAATAACGGGAGGAATTGATATCTCGATTGGATCTGTCGTCGCTATGACTTGTATGCTATTAGCTTGGATGATGGAAAATAAAAATATAGGAGCCCTTCCTGCTATAATAATTGTATTATTGATTGGTATTGTCTTTGGGCTAGTGCAAGGATGGCTAATTGCCTATCTTAAAATCCAACCCTTTATCGTAACCCTGGCAGGAATGTTTTTTGCTAGAGGTATGACAGCGGTTATCAGTAGTGATATAATATCAATTAAGAATGAAACCTTTCTAGCAATAGCAAACGCTAAGATATATCTACCTTTTGGTGGTTATTTAAATAGAAAAGGAACCATGGTTTATCCTTACCTATACCCAAGTGTAATCATAGGAATTGTAGTGTTAATTCTAATCTATATGATGTTGAAATATACAAAATTTGGACGATCGATCTATGCCGTAGGTGGAAATGAGCAATCTGCTTTATTAATGGGACTTAATGTGAAGAGAACCAAACTGAAGGTATATGTTCTAAATGGTTTTCTTGCGGCTCTTGCAGGATTTGTGTTCTGCTTGAATACGAGTGGTGGATTTGTGGAACAAGCGAAAGGCTTTGAAATGGAGGCAATTGCGGCAGCAGTAATCGGTGGAACCTTGCTGACTGGAGGAGTTGGTAATGTTATTGGTAGCTTGTTTGGTGTATTGATAAAGGGTACCATAGAAACCTTTATTACTTTCCAGGGGACCCTATCCTCCTGGTGGACCAAAATTGTTATAGCAGCTTTACTTTGCTTCTTTATTATCCTGCAAAGTATATTAGTATTTACAAAGCATAAAAGGCGGAAAGCGATAACATAATAATGATGGAAAGAATGTCTTTGAAGATATTTTCAAAGGCATTCTTTTTTGGTTTAATACGAAATTGCCATGTCGATCGTGCTCGGCACGAGAGTTTCGCAAGCCAAATTTTATCTTGAGGAAGTGTTTTGAAGTCGTTGAACTCAGCGCGGAGACTTACTTTTAAGATTAAAATTTAAACAAAACTTCGAATTTTGTTTAAATTTATTCATTCTCAAATAAGTTGTTTATTTTATTATTTAATTGCTTATGATAAACTTAATTCTAGTTCGATTTTCAACACTTGTTAAATTTAGACTTGTTTCGAAAATCCAAAATAACTTTAAAATATAGCTTGAATTATAATTTATATTACAGAAATTGAGTTCTGTGAAGTATGAAATTCAACTGTTTAAGCCTTAAGTTTAGGAATTATGAAAGGTATGGTATTATAATGAGTTCTTTTGTGAAATTTGATAGGGTAAACAAGGTATATCAAACTGGAGATGTAAAATTATCTGCTTTGCATGATGTTTCTTTTGATATAGAAGAAGGAGAAATCTGCGTCATCGTAGGCCAGTCGGGTGCCGGTAAGACAACACTTCTTAACATACTGGGAGGCATGGATACTTTGACATCTGGAAGAGTTATTCTTGATGGTAAGGAGATTTCTTCTTTTAATAAGCAACAGTTAACTAAGTTCCGTCGTGAGGATATAGGTTTTGTATTTCAATTCTATAATCTTATCCCAAATCTTACGGCCTTAGAAAATATTGAGATTGTAACACAAATGGTAAAGGATCCCATGCCTTCGCAGCAAGTACTTGAGAATGTCGGTCTAGGAGAGCGGCTGAATCATTTTCCTGCACAACTATCCGGTGGGGAACAGCAGCGGGTAGCTATTGCTAGGGCTTTGGCAAAGAAGCCGAAGTTGCTACTTTGTGATGAGCCAACTGGAGCACTGGATTATCAGACCGGAAGACAAATTCTAAAGTTGTTACAAGATCAAAGCCGGCAAAATGGAATGCTGGTAGTTATTGTTACCCACAACTCTGCTCTGACTGCTATGGCAGACCGTGTTATCCATGTAAAAAGCGGGACGGTGGTTTCAGTTGAGAAAAATGACAAGGCTTTGTCGATAGAGGAGATTGAGTGGTAATGATAGGAAATTCTGCATGGCGTAAAAACAACAGTCGAGAAATAAAACATACTTTAGAACGCTACTTTGCAATTCTGGCTATCATTGCTCTGGGTGTAGGATTCTTTTCTGGATTAAAAATTACAAGAACAGCTATGGTGAAAAATCTTGATACCTATGTATCTGATCAGAGAATGTATGACTTTCGCCTTCTCTCTACTTTGGGACTTACCAAGGAGGATGTGGAGTATTTTTCTAAGCTGGAAGGGATTAAAGTTGAAGGTGCTGTAAATATAGATTTTATTGCTGAGATGAGCATGAATCAAGACAGTGATATTGTATTAAAGGCGCATTCTATTACTGATGAAATTAACTTATTAAATATCCGATATGGAAGATTAGCAGAGGCAGGAAATGAATGTGTATTAGATGCCCGATATTTTTCGGAAGATATCCTTGGAACAATGCTTCGTATCGCTACTACCAATGATGAGGAAACTTTGGATGCCTTTGCTTATGAGGAATACACTGTTGTAGGACTAGCTGACTCTGCGAATTACTTAAATTATGATCGCGGAACCTCAAGTCTTGCAGGTGGTTCTGTATACGCATTTGCTTATCTACCTAAAGCAGGTTTTTCTACAGATTATTATACTGAGATCCTGATTGGTCTAAAGGATTATTATGAGGTATATAGCAAGGAATACAATGATCTGATATCCGAATATGAAGAAACTTTGGAGGAGGCATTGGAAAGCAGAGGAGAGCTTCGTTATAAAGATATTATAGAGGAAGCCCAGGAAAAGGTATCCGATGCGCAAAATGAATATGAAGAAGCATATAATGATTACCTTATAGAAAAGGCCGATACTGAGGAAAAACTTGATGAGGCTTTAATAGAACTTATGGATGCTGAACAGGAAATCAAGGAGCAGGAAGAGAAACTGATAGAGGCGGATCGTAGGATCACCGATGGAGAAAGGGAGTATAATAACTCTCTCCAGGATTATGAGAAGGCTCTACAGAAATATGAAAGGGAGAAGCAAGATACCTTAGCTATGTTAGAAGCTCGTCAAACAGAACTGAAAGATAGTAGGGCTTCCGTGATTTCGGCTATGGAGCAGTTGGAAGCTAGTGGTATCCTAGATCAGTATATGCAACTTACAGAAACAATCCTTATCCTGGAGACTACTCTTGTTCAGATTGCTAATCCAGAAAGTGAGGAATTTATCACAGTTCAAAGCCAATTGGAGCAAGCAAAGATAGCAATGGAAGAAATTGAGGCGACTGGTGCAATGGAGCAGTATGCAACTTTGGAAGCTTCCCTCGCACAACTTGATGCAGGGCAAAAGGAGCTGGATAAGGGATGGGATGAAGCAAATCGTGAATTCGCGGCTGCAGAAGCACAGTTACAAGATGCTAAAACCCAATTGGATTATGCTAAGGAGCAGATAGAAAATAACAAGGAGGACATCCAGAGTGGATGGGATGCCTTAGAGGATGGTAAGGCCGAATATGAAAAAGGCCTCAAGGAATATGAGGATGGGAAAAGAGAAGCAGAAGAGGCTTTTACAGAGGCGGAAGAAGAACTAAGGAAAGCTGAGTGGGGAATTGAAGATGCATGGAAGGAAGTAGAGGATATCCCTGAAGCAAAAGTATATGTATTAAACCGGAACCACAACGTAGGATATGCTAGCTTTGAGAATGACTCAGCGATTGTCGACGGTGTTGCCAAGATACTACCTATATTCTTCTTCTTGGTGGCAGCTTTGGTTTGCTTAACTACCATGTCAAGAATGGTTGATGAGCAACGAACTCAAATTGGAACATTGAAAGCCCTAGGATATAGTGATGGAGCGATAGCTAGAAAATATATCTTTTATTCTGGTAGTGCAGCTTTGCTTGGGTGTGTAATAGGATATCTGTTGGGAACAAAGTACTTTCCTATTGCAATATGGGAAGCTTACGGCATGATGTATGAGTTCTCGCCGATTGAATATGTATTCGATATACCCCTGGCTGTTTTTTCCTTAGCGGTTTCATTACTTTGTTCTGCAGGTGTAACCTATATTTCCTGTAAAACTGAATTGATACAAATGCCTGCACAGCTGATAAGACCAAAAGCTCCTAAGTCTGGTAAACGTGTACTGCTTGAGCGTATACCAGTTCTATGGAAAAGAATAAGTTTTCTCCATAAGGTATCCATACGTAATATTTTGCGTTATAAAAGACGGTTTTTTATGACTGTGCTGGGTATTGCGGGATGTACTGCATTGGTGGTTGCGGCATTGGGAATTGGTGACTCCATCCGTAATATTGCCAATGATCAGTTTGATACAATTATGACCTATGATTATAATATTTCCTTTACCGAAGGACAAAAGGGAGAGGAGAGAAAGAAATTTAGAGATGATTATATGGATCTATTGTCGGAGTGTGTATTTGTCTCGACTAATGAGATTGAAGTTGTGAGCATGAATCGCTTCAAGAAAGCTTCTATTGTTGCCACGGATGATCCGGACATCTCGAAAGTAATAGGTCTAAACTTCAACGGTGAAACTGTACCCTACCCAACATTTGGAGAAGTTGTCATAAATGATAAGCTAGCTGAAGAGTTTCGTTTGGATCCTGGAGATGCGATTACAATTAGAATTAATGATATTGATACAGTGGACGTAGAAATCAGCGGTATATTTGAGAACTATATGAGCAATTATTTATTTATGACCAGTGATACCTATCAAGCGTTGTTTGAAACAGAAGCAATATATAAAACTGCATATGCAACCACAGAAAATGAAGATCTATACGCAGTATCTGCATTGTTATCCAAGGGAGAAAATGTTGCAACAGTTGCCGTTCTTAATGATATGAGAATTATGGTTGAAAATATGATGCAGAGTCTGGACTCAATAATTTGGTTAGTTATTGCCTGTGCAGGCGCTCTTGGGTTTGTTGTTATTTATAATTTGAATAATATCAATATAACGGAGCGTGGTCGAGAGATTGCAACGATTAAAGTTCTTGGTTTTTACGATAAGGAGACGAGAACCTATATTTTTAGGGAAACAATAATTTTAACATTAATTGGGTCCTTATTTGGCTTAGCTCTTGGCAAATTGCTTCATGGCTTTATTATGAAGCAAATTAATGTAGAGGCGGTTTCCTTCAAAGAACAAATCTTTGTATCGAGTTATATTATTGCGATTCTTGTTACATTTGTGATCACATTCCTTGTGAACTTAATGCTCAAAAAGAAAATAGACAGAATCAATATGGCAGAATCTCTAAAGTCTGTTGAATGATACCTATAGCTTATGGGGTTGTCGCATTAATTTGCAGCGCCTTTCTTGTTAGTGATTTTTATCACGTTATAAGTTTTTGAAAATAGCGTATGAATTTTATCCAACGTAGATACGCTCTCGCTAGGTTGTCGCTCATAGCGGTACATAAGGCCGAGGCAGACACATATCTATCGATATCTATCTGCCTCGGCCTAAGTACCGGTGGCGACAAACGATCTACTTATGGATTAAAAATCATACGCATTTCTTTTAGGTTTAATGTGATAAACATTGTAATTTTGTGAAGGCGCTGATATTTATTATTGTTGCGACAGCCCCATTTTTTACGATAATTGCAAAATAATGGAATTGTGCTATAATTTAACTGATTATTATATGGTAATAGAAGATTATTTGATATCGAAATAATTTGAAATAATTGTGAAACTGTTTAGTTGCCATAAATTTTATATAATAGATACATGTCCCTTCGTTCCGCGGCGTGTTTCCACGCAAGCTACGCTCAGGAAGATGTATCTGCTGAATAAAAATTGGGTTAAGTTATTAAGTTTCGCAATTATCTATGAAATAATATTTATTGTAGGGTGAGAAATTTGAGAATAGCGATATGTGATGATGAAAAGAAATACAGGGATATGGGGTTGATGCTATGCAAGAAATACTTTAATAATAAGAAGATACCGGTTGAATTCATAAGTTTTTCCTCTGGAGAGAGTGTTCTTGCATACACTGAGAAAATTGATCTAATTCTACTGGATATTGAAATGAAAGGAATAGATGGTTTAGAAGTCAAAGAAATATTACGAAAACAAAATAAGAATAGCTCGATTATATATATTACAAATCATGAGGAATTAATTAAACCCGCCTTCGGAAAAAACGTGTATGGATTTTTGACGAAGCCTTTTCACGAAGATGAACTTTATCGTATTCTTGATGTTATTTGTAAGGATAGAATAAATCAGAAACTAATTCAGATTGATAGTAATACCTGGGTTAAAAAATCAGAGATTAAATATATTAAGGCTGAGGATAAGTATTGCAGATTTTACACTATAGACATGGAATATTTGATAAGATGCCGAATTCGTGATATGGAAGACTTACTGCAAGGTAATGATTTCCATCGCATACATAGATCCTACATCATAAATTTTAAGTATGTCAAGAAGATTGCACAGAAAATAATGATGGACGATAACACTGTATTACCATACTCAAGAAATAAAAAGGAACAAATTATAAACAGCTATAATGCATATCTAATCGATAATGCATGGTAGTAAGGAGAATTTGAATGATTAATTATTTTAAAGTAATCATAATTCAAATTATGGAGATGGTTTTAATTTTCTATACAATGTCATTAATACTAAAAACGTCTCCAGCATTAAAATCATTATGGAGAACAGGTCTGTCTGTAATAATTTTTTTCTCCTCATTTTTATTGGTAAATATACTAGGTAAATATAGTGAAGGTGCTATTGGACTTGTGGTTCAAATTATTAGCGTTAACTTATTATTTAAAGTGAAGGTAATGAAAAGAAATATCACCTATGTTGCGGTGTACTGTATTATAAGTTTTATTGCTATGATTATTTATGTATGCCTAAGTCGCTTTTTCAACGTATCTTTTAATGTGGTTTCGGATGGTTTAATAGGTCGTACTTTAACATATATTATCATTTTAATTATTGTATCTATAATCAATTATTTTATTAGTATGAACTATAAGGTATCGAATCTATTAAGTAATACATCTTTTACCGATATTCTTCTCATAAGTCTTGTATCTGTTTTATGGGTAGTTGGGATTGCTTGTTCTACATTCTCAAAGGAGGAGATTGTGTCTCCTAAATTGGAGAGAGTGATGGTAGTTAGTATGAATTTACTGTTATGGATCAGTATTGTGGTTGTAACAGGATACTTATGGAAAAGTATTATTAGCAAGTTTTATAAAAAAGAGAACCTGATGAAAGAGGAACTCATTGCCTTGAGGGAAGAATATTACAAGAAACTTATAGACAATAGCAATGACATAAAAAAGTTCAAGCATGATATAAGAGCCCATATGATTTGTCTTAAAGAATTAGCTAGTTCCGAAAAATATGATGAAATGAAGCAATATCTTGATCAAATGGAACACCATGTTGAAGCATTATGTAACAGGTACAATGTAGGTAATGAGATAACTAATATCATATTAAATGGGTTTTATGAGGAAGTAACAAATAATCACATCGACTTTACCTGTGAAGGGAAGTTCCGAGGAAATGTTATTATTTCATCCTATGATTTATGTACACTTTTTTATAATATAGTTAAAAATGCTATAGAAGCCTGTATTCATGTGGATGAGGGTAAAAGAAAAATTAATCTAGAGATTAAATCAATCAAGGATAATCTTCTTATAGTAATTAGTAATTCGATCTCAGAGCCAGTCGATATAAATATGATTGAAAGAAACGGGACAACAAAAAAAGATAAGGGTAATCACGGATACGGTATCCTAAATATAAAAAGAGTGGTACAAAAATATAATGGCGTAATGAATTGTAAGAATAGCATGGATATGTTTACGGTAGAAATTTTATTACATAATGTTTATGAAACCTAAGAGTATGAATCTAAATGATTTGTACTCTTTTTTCTGTTTAAGATGTATTTCACGACTTTATTTATGATTTCACGACATTACAATTGTAAATAATTGCTAATATTGCTATGATAAATTAAATAAGAATGGATGTTTCAATTGGTGATTATTAATTATAGTCATATATTTTTATTTAATAAATAGAAAGGATAAATATGAATTCGATTATCAGGATACAGAATATAACAAAGCGATATGGTAAAAATCTTGTACTAGACAGTGTTTCTTTAGATATACAAAAGGGATCTATTTTAGGATTGATTGGAGAGAATGGTGCTGGTAAGACAACACTTATGAAATCACTATTAGGCTTAATTAAAATCGATGCGGGGGAAATATATATTGAAAACCATTCAATCAAGACGGGTTATAATAAGGCTGTTAAAAATGTAGGATTTTTGCTAGAACCAACCTTTTACGACTATTTAACAGCATACAAAAATATGAAAGCAAATGTTATGATGAAATCAGCATTTACAAAAGAAAAAGCTGAAGAGATTAATAAAATTCTAAAATTTGTTGGATTATCTAAAGTGAAAAATAAAAAAGTTGATACATTTTCCTTCGGAATGAAACAAAGGCTTGGATTAGCACAAGCGTTAATAGACTCGCCAAGTATCTTAGTTTTGGATGAACCTCTGGTTGGAATGGATCCTGTCGGGATGAAAAGTTTTAAGGAAAAGATAATTGAACTTAACAAAATAAATAATACTACAATTATTTTTTCTAGTCATCAATTAGAGGCTGTAAAGGATTTGTGTAGAGAAATAGCAGTGATTTCAAATCATCGTGTAAACTACTATCAAAAAATCGAGCACGCGATAAGCAATATCTTTACATTTGAATTTGAGAGAGAATTAAGTGAAATTGAGATAGAAAATATTGCAAAGGTTGAGGAAAAATATCAAGTAGCAAATAATAAAGTTACAATTAGATCTACAGAAAATGAAATTTTCTCAAAAATTGCTGCTGCCGTTAAGGGGAACATAATAATCAATTATTATAAAACAGAAGAAGATCTTAATAAATTCTTTATGACAAACAATGACTAGCTTTATTTGATGGAGGTATAATAATGCGAATGATTATAACAGAATTATACAAGCTATTTCATAGAAAAGAGTTTTATATTTCTATAGGTATTTTAGCATCATTTTCTCTTCTTTTTGCCATATTAATTGGTACAGACAGTAATGTTATGGAAATCTCAGGTGGTGGAATAAGTGGTGCTATGTTTACAGCTTTTGTGGTGCAATTTATATCCGGATTTTTAGGCATGGCTATATTTGTAGGTATAACCGTAGCTAGCATTTGGTCCGGAGAGATTAGTGATGGTACGATTGCCACTATGATTTTAAAAGCAAAGAATCGTAGGGAGCTATTTGTAGGAAAATTGCTAGCTACTTATCTAAGCGGAATTATTTATGTTGCAAGTACAATTATATGCAGTTCATTATTCTATATTTTAATTGGAAGATATGGATCCAAATATAACCCTAATTATTTTGACGTTGTTGAAAATGACTACATAACATTTATTTATACAACATTACTATTCGTTCTATTTTCAACATCCTTAATTACACTCTTATCAATGAAATTTAGTCAAATGAAGGCACTTTTAGCTATGCTAGGAATTCTTATACTTACGAAAATTTTGGAAAAGGTGGATAGCATTAAAACAATACTACCAACCTATATTACGGATGTTCAACGTATATTTACTGATTCAATGGATAGTAAAACAATTTTATTTACAACAATGATTATAGTTGTCTATATATCTATACTAAATCTAGGTTCCTATACTATTTTTAAAAGAATGGATGTTAAATGATTATATATAATATTTTAATTTTTAGGAGGCAAAGAATATGAATACAATAGAAAAAACAATGGTAACTGAAAATAGTATGATAGAAGCTCCCTGGTTTCTATTAGGTATTATATTGATAATTATTATTGCTATCATCCTAGCCGTAATGATTAGTAAAAGGAAGAAAAAATAAATCAAATATGAGCTAATTTCATATAAGCTAAGAATATATCTCTGTCCATTGGCATTTTTGCTGTTATGGGCAGATTTTTATTTATCCAGTATTTTTCCATTGTTTGTCTAACAATCATCTGATATAATCTATATCAATGGTATAGTATATATCACTGATATTTGTAATATCAGATTCTGAGAAGATATATCTTGAGCGAAGCGAAAGGATTGATAAATATGGAAGATAAGAATACTAAGGCGGATAATTCAAAGATAGCCAAAGTTAAGCCTTCGGATACTTTATATAATAAAGTGCGGAACGAAATATTAAAAATGATAATTGAAAGGCAGATTGGACCAAACGAATTGCTACCCTCGGAGGGTGAAATTGCAAAATTGTGTGGAGTCAGCAAAATGACAAGTAAACTCGCACTTAATTTGCTGGCGGAAGAGAATATCATATACAGAATACCCAGAAGAGGTAGTTTTTTAGCTGAGGTGGATCTGAACAAAATTCGAAGTATGATAGATTCTAATCCGATGTCAATGGGCACAGGAGTAAAAAATAATTATCTGGCATTTATTATTCCTAAATTAGATTCCTATTGTAGTAGCATTCTAAGAGAAGTTTTAACAGAAGCGGCCAAATATAATTATCATGTTATCATAAAATATTCGGACGGAGTAAGTGAGAATGAAGAACAGCTTCTAGCCGAGATAGCGAAGATGCCTGAAATCAAAGGGGTTATACTGTTTCCGGGAGATAATAATGCATGTGGTGTTGAATTATTGAATTATAAAGTGCGAAATTATCCCATTGTAATCATAGATCGAGTTTTTAAAGAGATTGAATTCGATAGCATCTGCCATAACCACTTCCAGGGAGCGAAAGATGCTGTAAATTATTTAATAGAAAAGGGTCATTCTAAAATAGGATTTATTTCTAAGAGTATTTCGGATGTAACCAGCCGTGAAGAGCGATACCAGGGATATATGTCAGCTATGATGGAAGCAAATAAGCGAATCTGTGCAGATTGTGTCCAAACCAGTGATAATATGGTTTTTATCGATAACCTAAAATCGTATTTAATGAATAACGATAACCTAACAGCAGTATTTTGCTCTGATGATTATCTTGCAGCAACTTTGTATTATGCAGCGCTAGAGCTAGGTAAGAGGATTCCAGATGATTTCTCTATTATCGGGTTTACGGATAATGAAATACTTAAATATATTCCCTTGAAAATGACAACAGTAAAGCAACCAGTTGAGGAATTAGTAAAATTGGCAGTAGAGGTATTGATGAATAAGATTTCGGATAGCAATGCTCCTTTTCGAACGATTCGGGTTGAAACAGAAATCATTGAGCGCGATAGTGTAAAACATATAAGAAATTAGACTGTTTATTTATGAATAATTTAATTAATATGGATGATGATATTATTAGCCATCGTTTTAAGAATAGATCCAAGATGGATCTATTTTTTATGCAAATGTATGTTGTTTAAAGAAGCATGGAATAAGCATATTCATATAAAATCATCACTTTTGAACTCGTTTCCTATCTATATTAGACAAATGTGTATTGACACACAGTGTAATAAACAATACAATGGACATATCAACTAATATAAAACATATCAGTATTATACCAGTTAACATGTGCAGACGTACCAGAGTGTTAACTAGAACCAGACGTACTAAGCTAATTACAAGGAGAGTTAATATGCCGTATCCGTTAGAAGAGATTAAGAACGAATTAGGAAACACATTGCGCATTATTGAAAATGCAATCTACAAAAAGATTCAACCATTAGAAATTACCATATGGAAAACTAGCGAACCAGTTCCTTTTGAGCAAAGGTT
>JAAYSQ010000258.1 GCA_012523925.1 Clostridiales bacterium | reverse complement strand
TTTTTATTTGTATCGTAGATTATAAAATCGCCAGCAAAGAAATTAAATTTTGGCCCTTTATAACTTTGCTTTTCTAGTGGCGGTCCTTCCAATACCCACATTGAACAGTTCCCATTTTCTGTATAATTAATAGGGTTTATGTAGCTTAATCGTCGTTCCCCATAGGGATCTACTGCTTCGATCCTTAGATTGACAATAATATAACCGTCTCTTAGCCAAAAATCTTCTGAAAAATCAACACCGAACTTTTGCGAGTAACCAAATACGTCATAATCTTTTGGGACAGCATATACTCTATTCGGTAGGTAATAAGCTCCATACCATCGCTGTGTCCTCTTTATTATATTGGCATCTGTAATATTATTACCTTTTACATCCTCATAAGATTTTAAAGACTTAATTATGTTTGTATAATCATTACCTACAAAAGTACGAAAAGCCTCCGATAAACGAATATGGGAGAACGTAAACATTTCTGCTGTATTCCATATAAAATCACCATATCGTTTATTTAGTATATCTGCGGTCTGCCTTAATTCTACCGCTGGAATACCGTGATTAATATCCCCAGTCCTGACAGACTTTATATTTGTTAAATCAAGCTTACTCCCCACTTTTACAAGAGGTTGATTTTTACCGTTGAATGATTCAGAGTAATAGAGATCTACCTCTGTTCTATACTTACCATCCTTATTTACGTAATAAAAGCTTGGTTTAATAGAAATATAATTTCCACTAGAATACATAGTTCCAGTAGTCTCTAAAGAAAACCTCACCAAATATCCCGTATTTAATATACCCGAATTCTTATAATACGGATGACTGCCATTTACTAAGGGTAATGTATATTTAATATCTCTTCCCGTATCATTTCCATACTGATTTTTCGTTCCTAATGCATAATCATAAGAATAATCCTTGCTATAATGTGACTTATCAGTTCCATTTGGAAATTCATCCGGACGGTTCTTTTTAAAATCTGCAGAATCTGGTACACGAAAAATTTCTTCCCATAATGGATAATCAGTTATATCATAAATGGTCAGCCCGTAAATGCGCCCTGACACTTCAAAACGCACCGAATTGGTTGCAACATAATTATACCTATTCGTGTTTCTTTCTTCTTCTGTTAGATTAATCTTTGATTCATTACTATTTTCTAACGTTCCTACACAATTAATAGCTACTGTACGAAATTCAGCATCATAGATACCTTCTTCAACCCACATAGGTAAATAAAACCTTACAGTTGAACGTCCAAGTACAATCCACTGTCCCGCTTTGATATAATCATCGTTAGAGATATCTCCATCATTTCCTACATCGATATATACATCAAACGGAA
Organism: Clostridiales bacterium; assembly: GCA_012523925.1. Classification (GTDB taxonomy): domain Bacteria; phylum Bacillota; class Clostridia; order Lachnospirales; family Lachnospiraceae; genus Mobilitalea. Next base: position 1,219 of record JAAYSQ010000258.1, on the reverse strand, counting down.
ACTTAACTTCATTTCTCAATATACCATTTTGGGTATCTATATATGATATATTCGAATCTCTAAGAGATTTCGAAAAATCTCTTGTGTAATAGCCTTGCATATTACTATGTAGCCCTGTATTTGATATTTTTACCGTAAAATCTGATAAAGCAGGTTCCTTATCTAACACTAGTTGCACAGCACCTTTGTCTGGATTTATTAATTGCACATAACCATTATTATTTGCTTCAACAATAGGATCACAAAGGACAGGAGTATGTATAATTACATTGTTAATTCCACTTACTGAATAAGTAAGTTTGCTACCACGCGAAGAGACATCTGAAGTTCTACATCGATATATAATATTTCCTGTAGAGCCGTAATCACCGTTCTCCTTAGTCGCTTTAATAATTAGTCCTGGCTTATATAATACATTTTCATTTGTCATTGTATTACACTGTTTAATTGGTGAAACATTAACGTTTGGTGCTTCTGTTTCTACAATCGCATCACTCATAACCGTAATACCATTGAAAACTACAAGGTCGCTTCGAACTTTTATATTGCCAGTCATTGTATATGCTTCTTGCGTAAAGTCTTCTTGGGGAATGAAAGGTTTTGATTTGCCACCGGATATGGTCTGAGCAGGTAATGTAATTCCCGTGCTGGCTTCAGTTGGTGGTATAATATGATAGTTTTCACTATTAGAATGATGATAGCTTATATTAGGAACATTATAATACGAAGAATTTGGTGTAATCGTAATGCTACCATTAGGAAGAGCATAATTATTAAGAGTTGTAGATTGGATATTATAATAATCTAAGTTTTTGATTTCCCAATATCCATAAGCTCTTGGAACTGTGATTGTCTGTTCTACTGTTACAGTTTCTATCATTTGTTGTGGCTGCTCTCCTTCTTCAAGTTCTCCTTCCGGAGTTGCAGCTTCCCAAACAAGAACATAGTCTTTTCTTACCGTTATAGGATAATACTTTAATCCTACTTTCTTAACAAAATTGTAGCCAATTAAATAATCAGTTGCCCTGACTTCACCATATAGACTTTCCGTAGTTGGTATACCAAGTGTGGCTACAAACTTTTCAGCACCCCTATCATCCGCACGAATACATCCAGTTGCCGTTACTTTAGTAAATGGCATAGATTTGTGATCTGGAAGTGGTGGTACAATCGTAGGTATTTCCCATCCTGGATCTGGATCCGGCTCGGGATCAGGTGT
>JAAYSQ010000257.1 GCA_012523925.1 Clostridiales bacterium | reverse complement strand
TCCATAATTCCCTCCTATTTACCCTCAAATCAATATTATTACAGATAGATGCCTTAATCTGTATTTAGAACCATCTATATAAATTAAAGTAACATTGCAACCATTAAAATGCAATGTATATTCTTCTACCCGAATGTGTTATATTTTATTCTTATTCATAATCCTTTTTACTTAGTTTTATAATCTCTTGATATAATCTCTCAGCTTGCATTTGATTATGGGGATAAAGAAATAATACGTCTAATACATTAGGGCAAAAGTTTAGATTAAGTAATTTCCTTGCAAATGCCATTCCTGCGATCTCTCCTGTACAAATCAGGCGAGATCTATGTGTATAAGGACCGAGCTTCCATAGATTAATTCGAAAGGAATTTACATATAATTCTTTCTTTCTAGCTTCGATATGGTGAAATATTTCATGTGCCAACACCACTTCCTCCAGATTTATCCCTATAAGTTCCTCTATATTATGTTCCTTAACCAGGGCCTCCCCTTTGCGGATATTATCTTGATAAAGCCTGATAATTCCTGGTTCCTCATAGGTCCCAAAATAGATATATTCCATTGCATTATGCGCCTTCTTCATCTTGATACTAATACCAAGAGACTCGGCCAATCGTACAATATCAATATCCCTTACTCCATTTGGAAGTTCTACCATTCCCATTAAAGATCTTGCTTCTTCATATCCACAATCAAGTGATTCTCGGATAACTTTCCCTCGAATCTGCTTTGGAATCTTCCCCTCAATCGGATCAGAATTTATATGATATTTTGCAAAATCTTCATCTCTTAGCTGATATAAATTTTGCATCATTTTCTTAATATTCAACACTACGCCACCTTACTCTTGAATAAAAGTTTTTTATAGAAATTAGCTCAACAAAAGCCAAATTCATTTAATAGGTTTTTGTTGAGCCACCTCTATTATAGAACAAAGAAATTTTTGATATTGATATACCAAATGTATGTGTTATGAAGCTCAATGAACATATACAAATTCATTAATTTTACATATTGTTCTTAGCTCCAATTAACAAGACATTATCACTGGAAGCACGCATCATCAATTCAGTGCCCATTACCATGTGTAATTGATCCAATCCTGACATACCTTCATAATCAATAACTTTGGCGCCTATACATAGATAGAAGTCAGGAGAAATCTTAATATCGGATTTGTAGACAGATAACTCCTCCCACATTTTATCTACGATGGATCTTACACCTGCGGTAGTTGTTTCCACTGCATCTCCATCACTACGTTGTATCTTAACAAATCCTTTCTTATCAACAACGCGGATTTCCTGTCTATTACCTTGCTTTGCACCAAACACAAAGAAATTATCGTTTTTAGCAATGCAATTTGTTTGTGCAGGTTGTACACGCATCGAAGCAGCGGCGATTTCAGTAGCCTCTTCAAGGGTAACTTTCTTAGCCAAATCCTGCGTCTGGATTTCGGTAGATCCAGTCGCAATTGCTCTTACCTTTGATGTCTGAGAATCAATCTCTATATTAATTTCAATACTTTCTGCTGTTGCTCCTGATTTAATTGCCATATCCGTTGCTTCTGTACGTATTTCTAACAGATCCTGTGGTGTTGGATTTGGTATTACACGTTCAACAACATCCCGAACCATAGCTAAAGCAACTCCGATAGAAGAGATAACTTCAGCATGCTTTGCTATCTGATAAGGAAGATCCATTTTCTTCGCGGTAAATGGTAAAAGTGCAGTAGCCCCTCCACCACCACCAATAAGTGTAATCTGATCTCGTTCTACCTTATACTTAAGAGCCAGCTCCTCAATAACCTTGATACAGGTATCTGCCGCATTATCAAGGATTGCAGTTGCACATTCCTCCATAGACATCCCAAGTTCATTGGCTAAGGCAGTAATGGTCTTCTTACAGGATTCCACGTTACCATAGGAGAAATCTCCAGGTTTTACAATGCCTAATGCAGTTGCAGCACAAGTAACCGTAATGGTACAACGGAAACCTCCATCGCATTCAATGGCAATATAATCATCAGGATCACCCTCTAGAGGCTGGATTCGAACCACTCTAGGATTAACAATCTTTGCTGGGTCTGTGAATGCTGAATAGGGAAGATTTGCAATATGAGCAGATCTTGGTCCTACATGAACTATTCTATTTCTACTTGCCCGAACCATGGATCCTCCAGCCACACCTGATACATGAACATCTAAGGAGCTTATTAAGGTGCTCTGTCCTCCAACAACTGAATAGTCAATCATTGGACGGCCGTTCTTAATTACACCTATATCCGTACTGGTACCTCCAACCTCAAAAAAGATACCATTGGAAACTCGAAGATACATTAAGGCTCCTACGGTTGAAGCAGCAGGTCCAGATAGCATAGTAAGAACCGGACGCTTGCGCATCTCTTCAATATCCATTACACCACCGTCACCACGCATAATCATTAGAGGTGCTTTGATACCAGCTTGCCGCACTGCGCCCTCTGTACTATCAGCCGTCTCAAACATCTTTGGTAGAATAGAGGCATTAATTACTGCTGTTCTAGTTCGCCTTGTTAGACCATATAGCTTACTTATATCCGAAGCTGCGGTTACTTCAATTCCCTTTTCCTTACCAACTTCTTTTACAATCAATTCTTCTTTAATATCATCAACACCGAAAGCTTTCGATGCAACAATTACCCCACAACCATCATTCCGCAAATCATCAATAGTTCGGCTAACCACATCCTTACTAAAATTCTTTAAATTAATATAGCGATGTGCGGTAATAATCTTTCTTTTTCCTGAGGCATCCAGACTAATGTCCTTCACATTACTTTGCGCATTGGATAAAGCTCCTGAAAAAATGCCTCTTCCCATACCAATAATTCCCGTTTTTGCAACGTCTCCTTCCAATAATGCATTGGTTGCCTGCGTTGTCGAGTGTGCAATAAAACTTACTTCCTCAGGTGAGATATTATTGTCACTTAAACACTTCTTAAAAGACTCCACCACACCCTCCGATACACCAAGGGAACTCTCATGGGTCGTTTTAACGGATCCGATACCAACAATTTCATAGGTTGAATCATCAATGGCAACGGCTTTCGTATGTGTACCGCCGACATCGATACCAACTCTGATTTTTCTATTTGACATACATTAACCATACCTTTCTTCACATACTACAAACTTTGGGCTATGGGCAGGTTGCCTCCCATTATCCGAATATAAAATAAACTAAGCCAATGTTAAGAATGGATATTAGCCAAGCCCATATTACGCCGGTTCTCATGAACTCCTTAACTGAGACTTTACTATAATTTAGAGCCCAAAGGTTCCATGACTGAGTTGGACAAACAGACAAGTTCATGGAGATTGTTGGGGTATACATTAAAGTAAATAGAAATGGAGTGGCAAATCCACCAATCGCATTTAATACACCAACTGTTGCCGCTCCTGCACCGAATATAGTAAGCGGGCCACGGAATAATCCAAGTGGAGCAACAATTGCGAACACGATACAAAGTACCAAAGTAGAACTAGGCATAACATCCCCTAGTATTGCTTCAAAGAATGGTGCAGCAACACCGGAAATCTTATTAAACATCGGAAGAATAAATAGGAAACCGAGTAGGCTAGCTACGTCAATAACACCATCATAAAATGTTCTTGAAATGGTTCGAGCTGCTTGCCCAAAGTTAGGAAACTTACCACATACAGTAAGTCCAAAAAGAGAACCTACAATAAATGCTGGTATGGAGTTCCATTGAAAAAAGATTGCTAAAGCGGTAGGAATAATAGGAGTTATCATTGCAATGGTAGGTACATAGTTTTCTGGTGACGTACCTTGATCCATCTTTGCTGCCCAAGCTCTTCTGGTTTTCTTCTTTCGAAGGTTGAAAATTAACATAGCTGCTATTATTACTAACTGAATGCCCATTGCAGCAAATCCAAATGGGAAATAGTTTGCATCATATACCATATCCGGGAAGATTCCCTGCATCTGCTTAAAGAGAACCTGATTAATATACATACCACTTCCTACACTCATTAGATAGGAAGTAACTGCAAGGGGTTTGGGAACACCCAATGACATAAGGATTGGAAGAATAATAACACCAATTGCTACGACTGCTCCTGCACCAAAAGTAGATGTAAAAATAATACCTGAGACAATCGATAGCAGTATAGTTGTAAATAATGGATTATCTCCACCAAGTTCAGTAACGCTCTTAATTAATTTTGTAGCGATACCAGTTTCAATTAAAATACGGCCAAACCAGCTACCAAAAATCACGTTAACCGCTGTAGGCCCCCAGCTTTCTGGACCACCTTGGAAGATATCTTTCTGTGCTTCTTCCCAGGTTAATTCTCCACCAATCATACATAAGATTACCCATATCACTGCCATGATTAAAAATCCAACCATTAGATTTCCACCTCTGGCAGCAAAATAGATTAATCCAAAGTATGTGATTAGCAAAATGATACCTATAATAATTGAAGTATCCATAATTCTCCTCATTTCTGCGCTGCATGTTAGTTAACTTGCGAAATAATGCAAGTATCAAGTTTGTATGCCCAGCGCTGACACAAACT
>JAAYSQ010000256.1 GCA_012523925.1 Clostridiales bacterium | reverse complement strand
AACATATATTTATTATCGATTTTAAATAAAGCGCCAAAATTACTCTGCCTACCGGTTACGAACCACGCGATAAGACAAACTATAAGAGCACTAAATTGTACAAAACTAGCTGATACCCAGATACTGGTTTGCTTTGTAACCCCGGTATTAAAGACCCCTTGTATACTCATTAATGCTCCGGAAATGATTGCAATAAGGAAACCCAACATAATTAACACCATGCCTTTCTGAAAATTTTACATAGTTATTTCTTAAGATTCCCATATTCCAATCGAAGTATGCACATCTACTGCTAGATAAATATATGACGAACGCTACCGATATGGTTAAACGCCATTAAACTAAAAGGGGCGCCACACACTTTAGTGCAACAACCCCTTAGTAACTTGTTTGTATTTATCCAATGTTCCTTTATAGTCTTTTAGTTGAATTTATATATTTATGATATTTATTATATTTATAATATATACAATTGTATTAAGGAAGTGAGTCAACTATACATTGTTCTAAAATGACGAGCATTTCATCGATATGTTCCTTCTCTATGATTAACGGTGGAACAAATCGTAGTACATTAGAACCAGCGGATATAAGGATTAGCCCTTTATCCATTGCCTTTTTTATTATTTCATTTACAGGAAATGCAAACTCCAGTCCCTGCATTAATCCCACCCCTCTATGGTCAATTATGCATTTATACTTTATAGTTAATTCCTCTAACTTTTGATGCAAATAGGGAGCTGTCTCATTTACTTTCTTAAGTATCTGCATCTTGTCAAAGAGCTCAAAAACTTTGTTTACTGCTGCCGTGGCAAAGGGATTTCCCCCATAGGTCGTGCCATGATCACCGGGTGCAAAAGCATTGGCAGCCTTTTCTTTCGCAGCAAATGCACCAACTGGAACACCGCAACCAAGCGCCTTAGCGCAGGTTATAATATCCGGCTCTACAGAATAGTTCTGGTAGGCAAACATAGACCCGGTCCTTCCCATTCCACATTGGATTTCATCGAAAATCAGTAATATATCATGGGCATCACAGAGTTCTCGTACGCCTTTTATGAATTTTTCTGTTGCCGGATAAAGCCCTCCTTCTCCCTGTATCACTTCCATAACAATTGCGCAAGTCTTATTATTGATGAGTGATTTTATGTTATCTAGATTATTAAACTCTCCAAATACAACTCCACCCATAAGCGGTTCAAAAGGCTCCCGGTATTTCTTTGTACCAGTTATACTTAATGCACCAATGCTTCTTCCATGGAAAGAGTGACGCATAGCAATGATTTGACTATCACTAGCTCCATGTTTCTTATAATAATACTTTCTAGCAAGCTTTATCGCTCCCTCGATTGCCTCTGCCCCACTGTTGGTAAAAAATACACGATCCATTCCGGAAGCTTCTAGTAATTTATCTGCCGCTTTAATTGACGGTACATTATAGAAGAGGTTAGAGGTATGTAGAAGCTGATCGATCTGTAGCTTAAGAGCATCCCTGTATTCTTTGTTTCCGTAGCCCAGGGCAAATACAGCAATTCCCGCTGCAAAATCAAGATACTTTTTACCATTTACATCATATAAATATACCCCTTCACCCTGATCTAAAACGATTTGATAGCGATTATATGTATGCATGAATACTTTTTCCGCTTTCTCTATATAGGATTGCATTTAACACCAACCTTTCTGCATTTTAAAACTAAACAATTAAATAAAATTAAAGTGTCATTACTAAAAAGTGTCATTGCTATAAATAAAGTTGTTTACTTTTATACCATTACATTTAAAACCATTGCAATTATTGAATACTCTCGTGTTCAAATGCCCTGTTTTTATCGATTATAGCTGTTCCAATGCCACGGTCCGTAAAAAACTCCAGTAATAGACAATGTGGTATCCTACCATCTAGAATATGCACTCGATTTACCCCATTACGGACAGCATCGACACAATTCTTTAATTTGGGCAGCATTCCTCCTCCAACGTAGCCACTTTCTATCAGCATATCCGCCTTTTCTAACGTAAGCACAGAGAGTAGACTTGTTTCATCCTCTGGATTGGCATAGACCCCTTCCATATCGGTTAAAAATACAAGTTTCTCTGCTCCAATCGCGGTAGCCACAGCACAGGCTGCATCATCCGCATTGATATTATAACTTTGATAATCGTTGTCCAATCCAATAGGTGCTATCACTGGAATAAAATCATTATCAATCAGAGTATTGATTAGATCCACATTAACTTCTTTAATATTCCCAACGAAACCAATATCCTGCCCATGGATTGTTTTTCTCTTAACTTTTAAGGTGGAGCCATCTTTACCACTAATTCCTACCGCTTTCATTCCCAAACCTTCTACCATTTGTACCAAGTTCTTATTAACCTTACCTAGTACCATCTCAGCAATTTCCATGGTCTGCTCATCAGTAACTCTAAGCCCTTCTATGAACTTAGATTCATGGCCTAATAAACCTAGCCATTTCGTAATCTCTTTGCCCCCTCCATGAACAATGATTGGCTGCATTCCCACCAATTTTAAGAGGACAACATCTTTTATTACATTTTTCTGTAGGTCTGTATCCAGCATCGCACTGCCACCATACTTAACGACAACTTTTTTGCTATTAAATTTTTGAATATAAGGGAGAGCCTCAATTAGGGTTTGCGCTTTGAATAGTATTTGTTCCATAGTTTCCACTTTGCTAATCCTTTCTAGTTTATAATTTAATAGATAATTGCGAGATTGTATGAAAATTAGTTTCCGTTATTACGTTTCGCAATTTAATTTAAGATATATTTATCGAAAATTGGGGATTACTCAGACTCCGACTAAGTTAATATTGCACTATTATTAATTAGGATCGATATTCGGCATTTATTTTGACATAGTCATAAGTGAGGTCACAGCCCCAGGCGGTTGCACTGGCTTTGCCGCATTTAATGTCTGCAATCGCTTTTACCTCGCTTGCAGAAAGGATCTTTGTTGCTAGTTCTTCCGAGTAATTGGTTGCCATTCCATTTTTAACGAGCTGTAATTTACCTACATTACTTTCAATATAGAGATCCACCTGGTCTGGATCAAAGCTAACTCCAGAATATCCCATAGCGCAAAGGATACGCCCCCAGTTCGCATCGTTTCCAAACACTGCAGTCTTAACAAGATTAGAAGTGATTATTGATTTACTTAAACATTTGGCTTCCTCTTCGGTATTTGCACCAAGTACCTGTACCTCTAATAATTTGGATGCTCCTTCTCCATCGGCTGCCATTTTCTTAGCCAGATCCGTTGTTACAATATTTAAAGCTTGGCAGAAAATCTTATATTCTTCATTTTTCTCTCTTATTTCTTTATTCCCTGCCATCCCATTGGCAAGTAGTAATAAGGAATCGTTGGTAGATGTATCCTGGTCAACGGATATCATATTGAAGGTGTGTTTCACATTTTCACTTAGGGCTTCTTGAAGAAGTTCCTTACTAATTGCCAGATCAGTTGTCACAACACCGAGCATTGTTGCCATATTCGGATGAATCATCCCAGAACCTTTCGCCATTCCACCAACCGTTACTTCAACACCATCAATCATAAAACGAACTGCACATTCCTTGGAATAGGTATCTGTTGTCATAATTGCTTCAGCTGCCAGAGTACCGGCATTTAGCGAATGGTCCAACTCTTCCACTAATTTGGGCACGCCAGTTAAAATAGCATCCATTGGTAACTGTTTTCCGATCACACCGGTAGAAGCTGTATAAACAGACATTAGCGGAATGGAAAGCTCCTTGGCAACCGCTTCTGCCATTCTTCGATTATTTACTTCCCCCTCTACACCCGTGCAGGCATTGGCAACACCACTATTTAATATAACTGCTTGAATCGTTTCACTCTCTGCTGTTAATTTCATATCCCATTTGACAGGTGACGCTTTAACTACATTAGTAGTGAAAGTGCCTACTCCTTTTGCCGGTGCCTCCGTGAATACCAAGGCCATATCTTTTCTTTTCCTCTTGATACCTGCATAAATACCTGCTGCCTGAAAGCCTTTCGCTGCAGTTACTCCGCCCTCTATTCTCTTAACCATATGATTTCCTCCCATGATATCACCTACCCATGTTTATTCTAATTGGAAACTTATTTGAGTATCTTAAAATAGTAAAAGTCTAATTGCTAAATTAAAAATAATCAAATAAATCTTGCCATTCATATAATTCCATTAATTCAGATTACATTTATTTTTCATTGCACTAAATTTTTATTAGATATAATGTGTTATTTTTTGATCTAATCTATGGAAACAACGGCACCAACTTTAGACCTTCTGTTTCCTCCAAACCAAACATTAAATTCATATTCTGAACGGCTTGACCAGCTGCGCCTTTTACCAGATTATCTATTGCACCCATAAGTATGATTCTCTTCGTTCTTTCATCAATTGCAAAATTAATATCAACATAATTACTTCCCTCAACCCATCTAGTCTCAGGGCATACCCCTTTATCCAAAATCCGTACGAAATATTCCTTATTATAATACCTATGGTATACCTCTTTTACTTCCTCATAGGTTACAAAATCCGTTAAAGACGCATAAGCGGTTATAAGGATACCACGATTCATGGGAACAAGATGTGGAGTAAAGTTAATTGTCAGTGGTTTCCCCGCTAGGTACCCTAGTTGCTCCTCTATCTCCGGGGTATGCCTATGGGTTGTAACACCATATGCTTTGATATTCTCATTCACTTCACAATATAGGTTATTAACCTTGGCTCCTCTTCCGGCTCCTGATGTTCCTGATTTGGCATCGATTATGATACTACTTGGGTCTATCATCCCCTCTTCTAATAAAGGAGCAATCGCCAATATAGAGCAGGTAGGGTAGCAACCTGGGTTGGCTATTAGTCTTGCCTTCTTGATGGACTCACGGTTTTTTTCCGGAAGACCGTAGACTGCTTCTTCTATGTACTGTGGGGAATTGTGCTCAGTTTTGTACCAATTCTCAAACACGGCAAGATCCTTAATTCTATAATCTGCACTCAAGTCAATTACTTTCGTACGCGATAAGATTTTCTCATTCAACAAGGATGAAAGGTAGGCATGAGGAGTCGCTGTAAATATAACATCCACCTGCTCCGCCAATACCTCCATATTATCTTCCATGCATTGATTTGAAACTAAATGAAACATATTCTGATATACTTCATAGTATTTATGATCAAGATAACTTTTCGATCCATACCAAATAATATTCACATACTTATGCTGTAGTAAAATTCGTACTAACTCTTGACCAGCATATCCAGTAGAACCAATAATTCCGACCTTTATCATATTCATCAAACCAACCTTTCCTGTAATTTTCTTTTTTCAGGTGCTTTATATATACATTTATGAATGTTTTTTTATAATTATACACTAACATTTATTATTATGCAAGTTGGTTTTATAATTATACATGAATATGCAAGATCTATACACCTACAAATTGCCCCAATCATCAAAGCAATCGAATTAAATAAACTGACACATGCCAATACACATTAAAGAATAGAAAAAGAGCGATCCACTTCCCCTTTAACGGGATAGTGATCGCTCTTTAATAGGATATTCTCACTCAATAACAAGATTGTCTCAGTTTTTAACGGGATAGTAGTCGCTAATACATAAAGTATCATTAAAGCATCATTAAAGTTTCAACAGATTAATTCCATGCTCCAATAATGTCTCATAAATTTTAGCAATCGGAAAGCCAACGATATTATAATAATCGCCTCGTATTTCTTTAATATGAATGCCAAACTTTCCTTGAATTGCATAAGCACCAGCCTTATCCATAGGCTCGCCGGTTGCCACATAATCAGCTATCTGCCCTGTTGTTAGGGATTGCACGCAAACCTTCGTGCTTACAGCAAAGGAGATTGTAACTGATGGCTTCTTCAGATAATTTATGATGATACTCACTCCTGTATATACCTCGTGTTCATCACCTGATAGCATTTGTAGCATCCGAACTGCATCTTCTTCATCCTTCGGTTTACCAAGGGCATTATCTTTATAGAAAACCATCGTATCGGCACCAATGATAATGGTTTCTGTTTCCCTATCCTTGCTATCACCAAGCTTCATAGCAATATCCTTTGTTTTTAATGCTGCTAGTGCTTGTACCATAGCAGCTGGTTCTTTTTCCTCAACTACCTCAGCCACATGACTTGCCATTGTTTCAAAGGGAATCCCCATCTGATCCATGATTTCCTTTCGTCTCGGAGACTCGGATGCTAAGATTATTCTATACATTTATTTCCGCCTTTCTTCTGTTTTTTATCATTCTTTTCTTATTGCTTTTTTCAGATTTTTTATTATTAATTCTTATTATTTTTAGTTTTTTAATATACTTTTCTTATTGTCTTCTTATTTTCATCTAATTATTTGAGTTTAATTCCATACATTTTTTCTTAATTTTCCCTCTTTACTAATTATAACGTTTATAAAAAATCTGTAAAGATAATATCATTAAAAGTCTGTTCTACAAAAGCATTGCTAGTGTTCCTATTCCTATATATTTCAGTATTTTCTGTATTTTTATAATTTTACTATTGCATATTATTAAATTATAATGTATATTTAATCATAATACATATTCTAAGGAGGTTATTCAATGAAAGAAAAAGTAATCCTCGCATATTCTGGTGGACTTGATACCACAGCAATTATCCCATGGTTAAAGGAAAATTACGACTACGAGGTGGTCTGCGTCTGTATTGATGTTGGGCAAGGAAATGAGCTGGACGGTTTGGAGGAAAGAGCAAAATTATCCGGTGCAACAAAACTATATATCGAAAATGTTGTCGAGGAATTCGTCAATGATTATGTAATTCCATGCATTAAAGCCAATGCAGTCTATGAAAATAAGTATTTATTGGGTACTTCCATGGCCAGACCTGTAATTGCAAAAAAACTCGTGGAAATCGCAAGACTTGAAGGTGCCACAGCAATATGCCATGGAGCAACTGGTAAAGGAAATGATCAGGTACGTTTTGAACTGGCTATTAAGGCCTTAGCACCAGATCTCAAAATCATTGCTCCTTGGCGTATCTGGGATCTTTCTTCCAGGGAGGAAGAAATTGAATACTGTAAGAAACACGGAATTACTCTTCCCTTCTCCGCTGATAATAGCTATTCCCGTGACCGCAACCTCTGGCATATCAGCCATGAAGGCTTAGAGCTGGAAGATCCTGCAATAGCTCCTAATTATGAACACCTTCTAGTTCTTAGTGTTACGCCACAGAAAGCACCTGAAGAAGGAGAAATGGTATCATTATCTTTTGAAAAAGGCATCCCCACCGCCCTCAATGGCAAGAAGATGACCCCAACTGAGATTATTCAGGAATTAAATACCCTTGGAGGTAAGCACGGCATTGGGATTGTTGATATTGTAGAAAACAGAGTTGTTGGAATGAAGTCCCGAGGAGTATACGAAACCCCAGGCGGCACGATTATAATGGAAGCACATGAGCAGCTAGAAGAATTAATTCTTGACCGTGAAACACTGAGTGCCAAGAAAGAAATTGCCAACCGCTTCGCTAATATAGTATATGAAGGAATGTGGTTTACACCATTAAGGGAAGCGTATCAAGCTTTTATCGATGTCACTCAGGAATACATTACTGGTGAAGTGAAATTCAAATTATATAAAGGAAATATCATTAAACAGGGAACGACTTCTCCTTATTCCCTGTATAACGAAAGTATCGCTTCATTTACTACTGGTGACCTCTATGACCATTATGATGCAGAGGGCTTTATTAATCTTTTTGGACTATCATTAAAGGTACGTGCCATGAAAATGGCTACAATCGATAATAAATAATCCTTAATCACTCGATGTCTTGAAATAAATTAATGCTTGGCATAATAAAAAAAGGGAGTTAACTTATTATTAATCTAAGTTAGCTCTCTTTTAATCACGTTTGGGAGTATTTACTTCCAACCTCTAATAATCTATTATTATTTAATCCTCTTATAATTTATCCTCTTATAATTCCAAATATCTACTTACAAAGGCCTTGACTCTCTTCTCGTAACCTTCTCAATTCACCGATACACTTTCTGCATGCTTTGCTCTGGCTACCAAATAGAGTGCTTTATTCTTTCTTTTACTTGCATACATCCATTTTGACATATCGGCGGGAACAAAGTTATCAATCTTTCCATGAATGAATAGGACCGGCACATCACTCTTCCTTACTACATCTATCGGAGAAATATCTCTATACCAAAAGCCCGCCCTTAGATAGGTAATAAAGCTGACAACTGGAATTAAGAAGAATGGTAAATGGTAGAAGGTCTTAACCTGATGTTGTAACAGCAAATTCAAATCCGAATAGGAGCAATCTGCAATCGCACAGGTCACCCGATTATCAATTCCTAGGTGCATCAATACAGTGGCTGCCCCCATTGATTCTCCATGGGTTACAATACGAATATTCTCACCGTAATGTTCAAAGCACCAGTCAATGACTTTCTTAAGATCCAACCTTTCATAGTATCCCATTGATGTATAAGCTTTCCCACTCTGTCCATGGTTACGATGATCATATAGCAATACCGTAAAACCCAAACGAAGAAAAATCTCAGCATACTTATAGCTTACACATCTTGAACATCCCAGCCCATGACAGAGAACTGCGATATTCTTATATTTCTTCTCCTTCTTACCAATATCCATGTCTGGATTATCCGTTTCCGTCTGGAATGCTTCTATCTTGTTCGATATCATTTGATTGGATTCCATTTGATTAGATGCCAACTTATTTGATTTCACATGGTCTGGTTCTATTAATTCACAGGATAATATATAGCCAAAGTCCGATTGTAAGTTAAACCGATATTTGTCTGCTTTCTGATATTCTTCATTATTAAACTTCCCACGGCGAACCTCCCTTTTCAACTGCCTCTCATAGGATAGCTTTCTTGGCCTTAAGATAAAACTCGAGAGACTCCAAAGCCATAGAATAATCCACAAACTAATGCAAACACCCATATCATATCATTTCCTATTCAGTTTATCGTTACAATCAGTATGCTCGAAAATTCCATATATTATTAGATTCTCCATCCCAACCTTATTACCTAATATCTAACTACGATAATTTATATAATTTTCATTAAAATAAAAACCCGCCACTTTGAGGCTCCTAGCTATTGCCACAAGATTTTTTATCTTGTTTTGGCATGAAATTCTCAAAGATAAATAGATCAAAATAATTTTTATTATCCTCTAATTCACTCTGCGATTGTATTGTCCATGCAAATGTCTGGGTGCGATATAACGTTCTGCATAAGGTTAAGGACAGAGATTTTCGATAAAAATGTTGGTATGCAATAAAATCTGGTTTTGTTAGGAAATTCATGAGAAGGTGTTTCAGAATAAAATACTGCATTCTACTTCCTTCAATCTTCTCCTTTATAAAATCAGTTGACAGCTGTCCTCGCATAACCTTCGGTTCATGCTTCCTATACCACATAAGGCCAAAGGGATTAAAGGATTCTATACAATAAAGTCCTTTATAACCTTTTAATATATCAGATACCTTTGTGCAAAGTGGTCTTGCATCCCAGGGAATTTTCAATTCAATAATTAAAGGTACCTTACCATTAACAACTGCCAGTGCCTCTTCTAAAGTTGGTATCTTTTCCTGTGATTTAAATAAACGGTAATCAGATAATTTCTCATAGGTTAATTCAGAAACCTTGTAATCAACTCCACAAGACCGCATAAGGTCATAATCATGATGAATTACCGGCACTCCATCTTTTGTTAACTGAACATCCATTTCAATTCCATAATGATTGATTACTGCCTCCCGAAAGGATGCTAGCGAATTTTCAGGTGCCTTGCTTTGATTATCATGTAATCCTCGGTGGGCATAGAACCAACTATCAAATTTATCTCTATCGGGATGATAACTTAACTTTGGCATAATGATTAGCAAATATAATAAAACCAATATTCCGACACACAAGATGAAATTAATTAACATATAATAACTCCTTTATCCCACAATTTTTCCTAGTCATCCGTATCAAAGTTCTCCAAAACACTTGCTTTTCTAATTGGTCTAGAATCACCGTGTTTCACAAGTAACATCGTACATAGGGATGCAATTGAAAATATGGCTGCATATGGGAATAAGGTGCGGTATGAGATATTCTCTAATAAAAAACCGGATACAATCGGAGTAATAATCTGAGCAGACATTGAGGTCGTGTAATAGATGCCGGTGTATTTGCCGATATCAGAATTCTTACACATTTCCACAACCATGGGTAAGGAATTGACACTTATAGCTGCCCATCCCATACCTGTAAATGCAAATACAACATTTATAAAGAAGGAGTACTCTATGAATAGACTTCCACATAGATAAGAGCCAGTCATAAGGATAATTCCTGCTAGAATAGTCTTTTTTCTGCCGAATTTGCTTGCGATATGCCCTATTGGTATGTAACTAATAATTGCTGCGGCCGTTGCTATCAGTAATGCATCTGTAAAGCCACCAGGTTCTAATTTCCAAACCACCTCTACATATCTAGAAAAAGCTGTAGTAACTGCATTGTATGCGGTAAACCATAGGAAGATTGAGGCTAGTAGAAAGAAGAGGCTTCGTCGGACATCGCTTGGAATCTTCTCATTCACTTCCTGCTGTATTCTATAGCTCATGTTACCTTTAGCATCCTTTGTATCTTCATCATCGAGAGCTTCCGCAGCTTTTATCTCCTCAGACAATTTCTTTTCATTAACTGTAATTACAAGAACCACGACGGATACCACCATGAGCCCAGCAACTGCAAGGAATACTGGTAGATAAGTATTCTCTTTACGAAGTAATAACTTAATCACAATCAGGGTATAGACGCCACCGATTGCACCCATCAAATTAATAACGGCATTGGCCTTACTTCTTAGAGGTTTAGGTGTAAGGTCAGGCATTAATGCTACTGCAGGGGAACGATAGGTTCCCATGGCAAATAATACGATACCAAGAAACAATATAAATAGGAAAAGGTTGTTACCCCGATCAGCGACTGGAATAAAAATCATTGCAATTACTGCAACTGCTGTACCACCAATGATAAAAGGTGTTCTTTTCCCAATAGGTGTATCCACCCTGTCGGATAAGGCTCCGAGGGCCGGAAGTAGAAACAATGCTAAGACATTATCCAATGCCATAATCACACCTGTTACGGTCTCACCTAAACCAAATGTGTTCTTGAGCATCAAAGGAATGACATTATCATACATCTGCCAAAAAGCACAAATCGATAAAAATGCTAGTCCAACAAAGAAAGTCCGCTTATAGTTTAATTTCATAAAGCCTCCTTTTCCAGTGCCTTATTGGTTGGTGAAAATATATGCACCAATTCCCACGGCAATAGTTAAATTTAATGAATCCACATCTGGTGACTGTGGAATAATAACGCTCGTCCCAACATCGAGAAAGGAATCATCAAGACCCGTTGCTTCATTTCCAAATATCAATGAAAACAATTTCGACTTAGGGCAATCCTTGATTGTTAATGTTTTTTTACCGTTGAGCATGAATGTAAAAAATTCATGTTCTTTGAATTCCTTTTGATATTCCTCAAAGGAGGAATATCTATGATGATTCAACCGAAACAAAGCCCCCATGGAAGCTCGCACGGTTTTGGGGTGAAAGATATCCGCACCTGGTAGGATTATTGCAATATCATAGATACCAAAACCAACAGCGGTACGGAGAATAGTTCCCAAATTTCCCATGTTACTTGGATTAACCAGAACGATATGGGGACGATCTGTTCTCAGTTTATCACTATATTTTTCAAATACACCTGCAACGTAACAATTTTCCTTATCACTTATTCTCTTTAGTAATTTATCATTAACCTCAATGGTAATATTTTGTTCAGAGCATATGCTCTTAAGTTTTTCAGCATCTGTAAAACTAGAATGAACCAATACCTTTCGAACCACTTCAGGTCTTGCCTTAAGCAACTCAAAGGTTGGAAAGGCACCTAAGGTATAAGAATATTCTGCATCTTTCTTATATGGCTTAATCTGCTGTTTTTCTTTACCTCCAGCGTGTTTCTTATTCGTTTTCAAAGGAATTCCTCCTAATCGTTTTTCTTACCCATAAAAGTCAGAGCCAACATCCCTGGTCCAGTATGGGTACCGATGACTGGTCCAATTTGAGCAATAACGATATCCTTCACCAAATTCTTACTTCGAATAATCCCTTCTAACTCTTTGGCTTGTGCTAGGTTATCTCCATGGCCAATGATTACAATTTGATCAGCAATATCAATACCCTCGTTAATCAACTTATTCACCATGAAATCAAGTTCTGCCCTAGAACCTCTTATTTTTGATACCACTACTAATTTGCCCTCATCATCCGTACTTAATACAGGGCGAATTCTTAATGCAGATCCAACAACTGCTTCAAATGAAGTAACCCTTCCACCACGTTTTAGATAGAATAAATCCTTAACGGTAAACCAATGCCTTGGCATCAATCTATTCTGTTCTACCCAGTCTCTTAATTCATCAATACCAAGACCTTTCTGCTTCTGCAAGGCTGCATTAAGAACAAGTAAACCTTCTCCTACTGATGCGCACAAGGAATCTACACAGTATATTTTTCGATCCGGATATTCTTCTTCCAAATCCTGTATTACAAGACGTGCTGTATTATATGTACCACTTAAACCTGATGAGAAAGCAATATATAGGATGTCTAATCCTTGCTCTAATAGGTCAGTAAAATATTCAGTAAAAGCAATTGGGGTGATCTGAGATGTATGGGCTACAGCACCGTTTTTTAATTGTTGATAAAATTCTTCTATCGTTATTTCTCTTTCATCTGGATAATGGGTATAAGATACCTCGTCGATGTCCAATCCCATAGGGATTACCCGTATACCATATTTATTAATAACACTCATTGGTAAATCTAAAGTTGCATCACTAACAATAACGTAATCACTCATTCGATAACTCCTTTATCTATTAACTGGATTAGCCAGTATATTCTATTATTATTTTATCTAATTATACCTCGATTCGCAAGCAAGATTCCAACTTATACAAGCGTTTCTGCTATGATAACAATATTGGTAACAAAATCACAGCCTGCGATGTCATTTTCATACTCTCTTTCCATATTTAACTTATAAGACATATACATAAGACATTATGAATGCTAAATGCTTTCTATTCAAGTACTAAATAATTAAATTTTAATAAATAGCTTGCCAACCTATGTTTATTCATGCTAATATTTCCTTAACATCGATAAATAATTGCTAAAATATTTGCAATTATATATGAATAATGAATTCATGAGGGAGTAGTTTGCATACAATTATGTATGTGACAAGTCAACATACTGATTGCAATTTAATCTGGCTTGCCTTAATGAACGAGACTCATGTATGGTTTTGGCTGACCATGCATGAGTTTTACTTATGTTCAAGCTATTTTAACAATTCTCTTAGGAATTTTTATAAACTCCCACTCACAGTTCTCTTCGTGGATTGCGAAAGTGGATATATCGTCACATCAAAACCCATCACTTACGTGTCAGGGTCTTTTATTGTGACATACTAACTGTATACGGAAAGGAAATGAAAATGGATCTGTTAACTTTAGTTCTAATAGCTCTTAGCTTAGCAAGCGATGCTTTTGCCGTTGCGCTGTCTAATGGAATGTGTGCAAAAAAGGTCACCAAGAAAACTATTCTTGCTACCGCTTTCACTTTTGGTTTTTTTCAAGCAATTATGCCCATCATCGGATACTTCTTAGGCTGTACATTTTCAGAAATCGTAAGTATGTTCCAACATTGGATTGCTTTACTCCTCTTATCTGCAATTGGAATTAATATGATTTGGGATGCGATCAAAGACCATAGGAACCCAGAAAGTTGTTCTACTAAAGATGTTTTTACCGTGCAAAACCTGGTTCTACAAGGTATCGCAACCAGCATCGATGCTCTGGCTATCGGCGTTAGCTTTGCAGTTATGAGTGTCAATATTCTAACCTCTGCCTTAGTAATTGGTATCATTACCTTCCTTTGCTGCACCTTTGGTGTCTATATTGGCCGTAAATTCGGTTCCCTGCTAGGCATTCGTGCAAGGTTATTCGGTGGCCTACTGTTGATTATTATTGGGTTACGTATATTTATTGAGCATCAAATATCTTTATAAATTTCAAACCTAGCAAATTATAAACCTAACTATTTTGAAAAAGAGCATACGCTTTCTTTACTTTATAAAAGCATTATTATAAAAGCTTTATTAATAATGTATTCTCTTCATTGATAATTCTACATAATTGTAAGATAATAGAAGTAGTATTGATATAAAGCGGAGAAAAATAAACTTAGTCTTGTAACATAGAAATGAGGTTTAATATGAGTTACGAAGCATGCTTTAAGACACTTCCAATAATAGAAACGAATCGTCTTATACTACGTCAGATAACAAAAAGTCCTGAAGATGGTAGGGATACTTTAGAGTATATTAACGATTTTGATGTATACCGCTTTTGGGGATTATACGACGAAGGGAATGATCCTGACGGATGCCATAAACCAAAAATGAAGACAGATCTTGATTATCACTATAAAGCAACTATGGAGGAATATAAAGCTAAACGTGAATTAACTTGGTTAATGGAAGAAAAAAGTACAAAGAAGGTTATTGGTGAAATTGTATTATATGATTTTATGCTAAAAAAGCAGGCGGATATTGGTTACCGAATCAATAAAAATTATTGGGGGCATGGTTTTGCAACGGAGGCTGGACAGGCTATGCTAAAAGTCGCATTTGAACTTCTTGGCCTTGGTCGCTTACAGATACGATGCTTTTCAAACAACTATGGCTCCATCAAAGTCGCTCAGAAACTTGGTTTTAAACAAGAAGGACTCATCCGGCAGGGTGTAATTATTAATGTAGTAACGGATTACTATATATTCGGCCTTTTAAAAGAAGATTATGATAAAAATCCTATTGGTGATGATTTAGTCAAAATTTTATAAGGAGGTTTTTTATGAGAGCTTTATTTATCGGAGGTACTGGAACTATTAGTTCTGCTATTACTGCCCTTGCACCTCAATGCGGGTTCGAGTTATATCTCTTAAACCGAGGTAACCGTACCGAATTGGTTCCTGAAGGGGTTAAAGTTATCCAAGCAGATATTAATAACGAAGAAGATGTCCGTGAGAAATTGAAGGATATGACTTTTGATGTGGTTGCTGAGTTTATTGCATTTGACGTAGATGCATTAAAGAGAGATGTTCGCTTATTTAAAGGTAGAACAAAGCAATATATTTTTATCAGCTCTGCTTCCGCCTACCAAAAGCCATTATCTAGTCCATTTATTACAGAAAGCACTCCCCTATCCAACCCATACTGGGAATATTCAAGAAATAAAATTGCCGGCGAGGAATATTTAATGAAGGAATATCGGGAAAACGGATTTCCGATTACCATCGTACGTCCAAGCCATACCTACGGTGATTTCTCAATACCAACCGCTATTCATGGTAAGAATGGTAGTTTTTCGGTCATTGACCGCATCCGTAATGGCAAGAAAATTATCGTTCATGGCGATGGAAGCTCCCTTTGGACCCTAACACATAATACAGACTTTGCAAAAGCTTTCGTTGGTTTAATGGGCAATCCCCATGCGATTGGTGAAGCTGTTCAAATTACTTCCGATGAAAGTCTTACCTGGAATCAGATTTATGAGATCATCGGCTCGGCTCTAGGTGTAAAACCTCAAATTGTTCATATTCCAAGCGATATACTTATAAAATCCAATCATGACTTGATGGGCAGCCTATTAGGGGATAAATCCCACACTGTAATTTTTGATAATTCAAAAATAAAAAGGCTAGTTCCTGGCTTTACTGCAACAGTACGCTTTGATCAAGGAGTAAGAAGTTCCTTACAATATATTCTTTCCCATAAGGAATTACAGACCCCTGACCCAGAATTTGATGCATGGACAGATCATATGATTAAAGCTTATGAGACTTTTGAAAAACTGGTCACTGAATTCAATTAAATATTGATTAAGTATTGATAGGAGCTATTATGAAAACACTATATGTCTCTGATTTGGATGGAACTCTACTACAACCAAATGTGGAACTATCCAAAAGAACCGTAACCATTTTGAACGAATTGATAAAGCAAGGTATGCTTTTTACTGTTGCCACTGCTAGAACCATCGCTTCTGTTAGACATATCTTAAAGGATGTAGCCATTCCGATACCGATTATCCTTATGAATGGTGTATGCATATATGATTTATCCAAGCATAAGTATATCAATGTAGAGGCATTCAGTGAGAAAAGTAAAACAATCTTGTTATCAGCTATAAAGGAACATCATTTAAAAGGCTTTGCCTATGCAATTAAGGATGATGTTCTATCAACTTATTACGAAGACATCAGTGCAAAACCACTCCATGATTTCTATCAAGAACGAGTGGTTCGATATAACAAATGTTTCACCAAAGTTGATGATTTTGCTGAATTAAAAAACATACCGCTCATCTACTTTTCTCTCATGGATACACAGGAAAACCTTGAGCCGGTATACCGTATACTTAAGGACATTCCAGAATTGGACTGCACCTTTTATAAGGATAATTACACGAAGGATATCTGGTATCTAGAGATTTATAATCATCAAGCTTCCAAATACCATGCCGTACAATACCTTCGCAATTATTGTGGCTTTGATTCCGTTGTTTGCTTCGGTGATAACAGAAATGATATTCCTATGTTTGAAGCTAGCGATTTGAAGATTGCTGTAGCCAATGCGTTTCCCGAGTTAAAAAAGATGGCTGACATTATTATCGGAGGTAATTCCAAGGACGGGGTCGCTATGTGGCTAAAGAAGAATTATGGGAATACTATTACAAGGAATGAACAAAGCAATCCCTTGAAACTATAATAGTAAAATCATCTTCAAAGGAGGAAACATTATGGATAGTATAAGAGATAGCTATGTATTATCAAATGGTGTGAAAATTCCATGCCTTGGTTATGGTACTTTCCGATTACCAAATGATGAGCATACCACTGATCTAGTAAAGACTGCGATTGATTGTGGTTATCGACACATTGATACAGCTTTCGGATATGGTAATGAAGAAGCAGTTGGTAAGGCAATTAGGGAATGTGGACTTAAAAGAGAAGAATTATTTATAACAAGTAAGCTGGATAATCGCGATCATGGTTACGAAAATACTATGAAGGAATTTGAAATGACCATGAATAACTTAGGTACCCCCTATCTTGATCTTTATCTGATCCATTGGCCAAAACCATTGAAATATCGTGATCATTGGCAGGAAGCAAATGCAGGCACTTGGAAAGCCTTTGAAGAGTTATATCGTGCCGGCAAGATAAAAGCGATTGGACTCAGCAACTTCTTAGAGCATCATATAGAGCCCTTATTAGATACTGCAGAAATCGCACCTATGGTTAATCAGATTGAACTGCATCCACAATATGTGCAAAGAGAAATTGTTCAATACTGTAAGGATCATAGAATGATTGTAGAAGCATGGAGCCCTTTAATTAGAGGTGATATCAATCAACCAATTATCGTAGAAATCGCTCAGAAATATAAGAAAACACCCGCACAGGTACTTCTTCGATGGAGCATTCAACATGGTTTCCTTCCTCTTCCTAAGTCTTCTAGTAGGGAACGGATGATGGAAAATGCTGATATATTTGATTTTAAACTTTCAGATGAAGACATCGAAGCTATGAAAGTCCTAGAAGCTGGTGGACGAACCGGTTCCCATCCTGATACAGCAGAATTTTAAGAACAACAACAATATTTAAAAGATGAATTTAAAAACTTCGCAGAACAAATCTGCGAAGTTTTT
>JAAYSQ010000041.1 GCA_012523925.1 Clostridiales bacterium | reverse complement strand
ATTTTATTTGAATTTTTATTTGGTTTTTTTCATATATGTACTTGCATTTTTTACCTTAATCTGATACATTCTACTTGTATCTTTATAGTCTTCTTAAAAGGCTATAAATTAATAAAATGGATAATTGCAATGCTTTCGCAATTACCTAAGTAAAGAAAAAGCGAGGTAGTATTATGAGCGAACACAAGCACACCGATGATTGCGGATGTGGCCATGATCATGAACATGATTTTATTACTTTATCCTTGGATGACGGTACAGATTTAGACTGCGTTGTTCTTGCAATTTTTACAGTTGAAGAGAAAGAATATATTGCACTTCAACCAATCGAGGGAGAAGAAGACGATAATGTATTCCTATATCGTTTCATTGATCATGAAGACGAACCTGAACTTCTCAACATTGAAGATGACGATGAGTTCGAAGCGGTTGCAGATGCCTTTGAGCAAATACTGGACA
This sequence comes from Clostridiales bacterium, assembly GCA_012523925.1. Lineage (GTDB taxonomy): Bacteria > Bacillota > Clostridia > Lachnospirales > Lachnospiraceae > Mobilitalea. The sequence goes on along the minus strand of JAAYSQ010000041.1, from coordinate 11,332 downwards.
ATTTAGAATTTGAAGAAATGCTAGATGAAGATACTGAAGAAGGTGAATAATCAAATAAGTAATTAAAATATATACTGCTCTGTTAGATACTACTGTATCCACAGAGCAGTTTTTATATCAATCTACATTTATTGAAAATGATAAGTAAAGCTACCTTTACCTCTTATTATCTTTCCTCTCCCCAGTGATCTCATCAATAAATCTTGAATGCTCCATCACCTTATTATACCTTTCCCTTGTACTCATAATATATAGATGATCTTTGGCTCTAGTCATCGCTACATAGAATAGACGACGTTCTTCTTCTATATCTGCAGCAAGTACTGCTTTTTTATGTGGCATAATTCCTTCATTAGCATCAACAATAAATACCACATTAAATTCTAACCCTTTGGAACTATGCATAGTGGCAATCGTAATACTGTCCGTATCTCTATCCTGACTTCTAGCAGCCTGACGCTTTAATTCCTCCCTGTATTCATCCATATATCCAAACCATTCATCATAATTTTTAAATGCTTTTGCATTGTCCTGGAGCTCATCAAGGATTTCTATTAATTCTTCCACATTTATCTTTCGATCATCCGCATATTCCTTTAAATAGTCCTCATAGCCGATACCTCTTCGGATATAGTTAATTGCAGCATAAGGGCGCATATCAGCTAAAAGAGCCAAGTCATACTCCAATTGATCCAAACGCTCTAACATCCAATTCTTATCTTCATAATAATCTTTAACAGCCTCCAAATTCACTTCAGTAGTATCAAAGCAATCCCTGCTAATATAGCGTTTCGGCCGATTTATAATGCGAAGATAAAGACCGCGCTCATTACTTCCCATTGCTATTTTGATATAGGAAATCAAGTCAACCGCAACCCAGTGTTCGTAAATATTGGGAAGACTATCCCGCATACGGAAAGGAATATTATATTCCATCAGTTTATGAAGTAATGCCCCAGATCCCATATTCGTACGGACTAATATAGCCATTTGTGAAAACTTCATTCCTTTCTTATGGAGGGAGAGAATCTCTTCCGCTATCATTTGATTTTCCTCTCCTAAGGCTTTGAAATCCCGGATAGTAATCTCACCGCCTGCACCACGAACAGAACTCACTTCCTTAGGAAAACGTTTCTGATTATGCCTTATTAGTTTATTGGCTGCATCTACAATGTTGCTGGTAGATCGATAATTTTTATCCAGTACTATTTTCTTACTTTGCGGATAATCCTCCGGAAATTTTAACATAATCTCTGGCTTTGCTCCTCTGAAGCGGTAGATAGACTGATCATCATCCCCAACAATGAATAAGTTATTATAAGGCTGGGCCAGCATCTGAATAATCTCATATTGTATTTTATTGATATCTTGAAATTCATCAATCAATATGTATTGAAATTTGTTCTGCCAAAGTTTTCTTATATCAGGACGTTCTTTCAACAATTGATGGCAGTAGACAAGCATATCATCGAAATCAATTAAATTCGCCTTTCTTAACTTATTATTATACTCCGTATAAACCTTGCGGAACACTTCATCTGAGCAATTGATCGAGTAGTAATTTGTTATATCAATTCTACTTCCTTTTACAAGGCTGATTTCCGATAGTAGATCATTTACCAAATCTTTTTCATCCTCATTATCTATTCTTAAATGATGGATAATCTCCTTAATAATCGGAATTCTGACTTCCTCTCTGGCAATGTTATTGCCATTAAAACGGTAAGCATATTTTAAGATTGTAAAAAATATAGCATGAAAAGTTCCAAAGCTTACACCCGTCCGAGAAATTCCCATTCGATTAAGAAACCGGTATTTCATTTCTCCTGCTGCTGCTTTCGTAAAGGTTATAACAAGTATTCGATTCTCTGGTATATTGTGTTTTTCTATTAAATACCTAGTACGTTCTGTAATGACGAAGGTCTTACCAGAGCCAGGTCCTGCCAATACCATCATGGGTCCATCCTTATGCTGGACTGCTTGCTGCTGTGCCTGATTCATTTGCATATCGGTCTCTCCTTACTATAGCTATTTGTAAAAAGGCAGATTCTATCCTTTTTCATATAATATTTTCAATATTTTGTTTCATGTATTTGGGAAAATCCAAATAGATATAAATTGGAACATAGGAAACGGTTTATAATTCCTATGTAGTGAATTGTGAATTAAATAATTCTATTAGAAGTGAGTGGATCTGTTTTTATTTATTTATAAAATTACTCGTAATAATTTAAACGAAGCGAGTAATCTCTGCATACGATTACCCACTTCATTTGTAATAATCCAATCTAATTTATTGCATTTATAAACCTTTAGCTTAACTTTTCAATTGCAATACGGATACGGCGTAGGCTCTCTTCCTTACCAAGGATACTCATAATTTCATAAGCCCCACCTGGTGTTGACTGCTTACCAGATACTGCTGTTCTAACTGGCCATAATCCTTGTCCGTTTTTTATACCTTTTTCCTGAATATATGACTTGATTGTTTTTTCGATACTCTCTTCAGAATAATCCTCAAGTGCTTCAAACACCGGTAAAAGATCCTTTAAAACAACCAAAGAATTCTCTGCGTTCGTTTTCATTTTCTTGTGTGTATACATTGCAATATCATAATCTGGAAGTTCTTCAAAGAAGTCAATCTTATCTTTAATATCAAGGAAGGTTTCAATTCTTGTTTTAACTAAGTTTGAAATTCTTCTTAAATCTAAGTCCTTTGTAATAACTTCCTTAATATATGGAAGTGCTAAGTTGTAGAACTTTTCTTCATCCATCTTTTTAAGATATTCCCCATTCATCCAACGAAGTTTCACCATATCGAATACTGCAGGGGATTTATTAATATGGTTGTAATCAAATACTTCAATTAATTCCTCTAAAGACATAATCTCACGATTATCTGGTGAACTCCAACCAAGTAGTGCTACAAAGTTAACAATAGCTTCTGCTAAAAATCCTTGTTCCAATAAATCCTCAAAAGATGAATGACCACTACGTTTACTTAACTTTTTATGTTCTTCATTTGTAATAAGAGGAAGATGAATATATATCGGCTCTTCCCAACCAAATGCCTCATAAAGTCTTGTATATTTAGGGGTAGAGGAAAGGTATTCATTTCCCCTAACTACATGTGTGATTTTCATTAAATGATCATCAACAACATTAGCAAAGTTATAGGTAGGGTAACCATCGGATTTTATTAGAACCATATCATCCAATTCTTCATTATCAACAGTAATTTCACCAAAGATAACATCATGGAAAGTTGTTGTCCCTTCAGTAGGTGCATTCTGACGAATCACATAAGGTATCCCAGCTTTAAGCTTCTCCTCAATCTCTTCCTTAGATAGATGAAGACAATGCTTGTCATACTTTGTAATTTCTTTCACTTCTCCATCTTCGTCAATATCTGAGTTGCCTACTTTTGTTTTAAGGCTTTCCAAACGTTCCTTGGTGCAGAAGCAGTAATAAGCTGCACCTTTTTCAATGAGCTTCTTTGCATACTCTATATAAATACCTTGTGCTTGACGTTCACTTTGAACATAAGGTCCATATCCAGCATCTTTATCAGGACCCTCATCATGAATTAATCCGGTTCCCTCCATTGTACGATAGATAATATCAAGCGCGCCTTCCTCATAACGTTCCTGATCGGTATCTTCTATTCTTAAAATAAAGGTACCACCTTCATGTTTTGCAATCAAATACTCATATAGTGCAGTTCTAAGATTCCCTACATGCATTTTTCCCGTTGGGCTTGGGGCAAACCTAGTTCTTATCTTACTCATTTCCTTCTTCCTCTCATACATTTATCTTCGTATAAAACTTATCTAATATATAAATAAAAGAATTTAAAATTATTAATAAATTCATCAATATCCAACAATCCATTAAATATACTTCACAATAGCAATATACTTATAAACTCAAACCTAATGTTCCTCTCATAAATTGCTGAAAAATGGGAGTATTCATAATCCTGATTACAGTAATAACTGTTATTATGAAATATACAAGTAGGAAAATTAATGTTGCTCTTGACCAATTTTTCTTGGTCGTTGGTGTATTATTAGCAAATGCCCAAACAAATAGCAGAACCAGTGGAATAATCCATCCGACCATTGGTATAAACAGTGGTATGAATAGAAGCGCATATACGCCCAACCATTGCACAAATGTAACTGGTTTTTCTGTTTCTTGTGCGATACTATGTCCTCCCTGTTGCTCCGCATGCTGACCAGCTTCATCATTTTGCGAGACCACAAAATCAGGCATTACTCTATTTTCACGGAAGGAACTCCCGCAATATTCACAAAAATTCGCTCCTTCATTCTGCGTTTGTCTTCCACATGTATTACAAATCATTGGATTTCACCTCTTTTGCATTTGTTTTTACATTATACCACAACTTGTTCAAAAATCAAATCTAGATATGAATTGATTTGCTCTTACACTCCTTTGAAATTGCATAGAAAAGGGAATAATATCGTAAGTATAAATCACCATATTACTCCCTAAAATGTTCATTATTTTCTTACTATCTATACAGTCATTTCATTGCATTCAAGTAATATCCCTAGCCTTCGGTTTTCATTGCTTCTATCGCACTAATTTTGGTAGCTCTTCTTGCAGGAAAGTATCCGGACAGAAGACCTACTGCTATAGAAACACCAAGTGCTAATATTGGCAAATGAATTGGTACAATGGAGAATGATGTATTCTCCATATCATACATCCAATTACCTGACATTAACGCACCAAAGAGTGGCTGACCAAATTTATTGATAAGCCAAGATGCAAGATATCCAAATATAACACCGATAATTCCACCAAGCAATCCAATCAATGCAGCTTCAAAAAGAAATAACTTACGGATATCACGGATAACACATCCTAAGACTTTCATAATACCGATTTCTTTTGTTCGCTCATATATGGACATAACCATAGTGTTTGCAATACTGATTGCAGATACAATCATTGCTACTGCACCCAAAGCTCCAAGAACCATTTGCAATGTCTCAGAGGCTTGCTGTAGGGGTTCTAAGAACTGCATCTGGCTATAAGATTGGTAACCCAATGCTGCTATTTCATCCTGAACCTTAGTAACATTATCAATATTATCCACATTTAACTTGATCTGCTGATACTCATCCAAGACTTTAATGGCTTTCTTTCGATCCTCCAGATTAAGGGTATTGCAATATTCCATATAGATCTTCTTGAAATAATTTATGTCCATATAGGTATTGTAATCGAACTCACCATTGGTCTGCTCCATTTTTGCAATATTCTTTAATGGAAGGCTAAATTCTTTCTTTCGCTCATTGGTAGGATACCCTTGAAACTTAAGTACAATTTTATCCTTTAGCAAATCGATTTCTTTAGTATTATGCCCCCTACCTCTTGCTGTTGTATCATAGAATTCGTAGGGAGTATTAAATCCAAAAATTATCGCTGTTGGATCCTGAGCCGTAGGATACTCTCCCATTGTTAATTCTGGAAATTCGAAGTCATCAAAAGTCTCCATATCCATTGCTGTAATGTGGGCCCATCCTTGATACTTCCCAGATTGTAGTGTAGTACCAACTTGTATCACTGGGCTCACTGTCCGGACATGTTCAATCTGCCTGATTTGTTCAACCAGTCTTTCGTCCAGCTTTTGCTGCTTACTATCAATCCAGTTACCATCCTCATCGTAGATATCTCCATAGGTATTAACGGTTATTGTAGTTAAACCTCCCTGTTGCATAACCTGCGTTTCAAAGTTGTTCTCCATTCCATAGCCTATGGAACGCATGATAATGATTGACAAGGATCCTATTACTACACCAAGCACCGTTAGAATCGTTCTGGCTTTACGACGGGATAAGCTTTTTAGTCCCATGACTAAAATATCCCTAATCCTCATAAAGATCAATTCCTTTTTTGATTTTTCTCCTTGCTAAGAAAGCGCCTAATCCCACACTCACAATTAAGACTAATCCAGAGATACCTATTACAAATGGCCATGAGGATAGCAATGGATCCTTCGCCTCTGCCATTCCCATTTCCATTCCAGGATCAACATATATCCCTTCATCAAAAATCATTTCACCTTCTACTGTTCCAATATCTACAGTTGCTGCCACACTCGCTATTTCAAATATCCTAGCTTCATCAACTTTATTCATGATGCTCCTCCATTCTTACCTCGAATTCAAGTTCGCAGTTTATATTTCTTCAAATTCATTTCTGCGAAGTTTTTGCTTATATACGCTGATGATTACTTTTCTGGAAACCGGTACAAAAATTATAAATATAGCTACTAATATCACTATAAATAACCACATAGGTACGATTTCCTTCTTCACCTCTGGAACCATTGGGTTAAACACATCCTCAAAACCAGGATCCATTCCCATACCTGGATCCATCATTTGAGAACCACTAATCATAGCCTCAAAATCTTTGCTATATTCAATTTCATCCCCATTACTATCTTCAAATGTAATCTTTACTAGCCCTTTCGCCATACCTTCTATGTTCGGGATAACCTCAAACTCCACATAGGTTGCACTACCTTCTGGTACATTTCCAATAAAGTACATATTTCCGTCTGACTTTACGAAATCGCCTTCCACCGTTGCGATTACATTATTTAATGGGGATTTACCCATATTATAGAATTCAAAGGCTAAGGTAGCAGGAGATCCTACGCTTATACTACCATCCCATGAATCCCAAGAATATACATTAATATAATCAACTACAGGACGTGAATTCTCTACCGCCTGTAGGCTTAACTCGATTTCCTCTGTTTCGCCAACCTCGCCGGTAGCAGGATTTGCTTTGATACCATCGTACTCATATTCCACTGTTAATTTTAGGGGATATGCTTTAGTCTTAGTATCAGCCTTTACTTTCATTTCCAATGTACTCTGTACCGTCTCACCAGGGTTAATTTTACTAATGAAAAAACTATTACTTCCCTGCGTTGGACTAAATATATTCTCTGCTTGAGAAACAGTTACAGTTATATTTTTCGCTGCAATAGAGGAATGAGTATTGTATAAGTCAAAGGTAAAGTTAAAAGTAGAACCTGCACGAAGTTCTTCAACATCCGTGGTATATTTACTAACAATTAACTTGGGTTTGGAAACTTTAGATTCCTCATCTTCTTCCTCTTCCACTATAACATCTGCATACAGACTTGCTTTTGTACTATATTCAGTTCCTGCCTCATCAACATAGCTTATACCAAGAGTAAGTGTTTTTAGACCTCCTGTAGCCTGTTTTGATACTGTTAGAGGTATGATTACCTGGCGACTATTTTCCGGCTTAATGCTACCTACCCAGATATCCTCAGTATAGTAGTCCTTAATTAATCCCTCTGTGCCAAATCCATCACTAGCTGTTTCGTCAATTTTAACCCGGATATCTTTAGCCAAGGTCTCCCCATAATTTTTTATATCTGCAATCAAAGAAACCTTGTTACCACGCTCTAATATTCCTTCAAAGGTTATGCCTTCAACCACTATACTCGGCGCATTGTCTTTCTTTTTTACATCAATAAAGATATCATGAGTATTGGTATCTGATTCACCATCAACATTCTTAAAGTCCACATTTAAGGTAACAGTCTTCAAGCCTTCCTCTGCCGTGGGTAGAATTTGAATTGGAAGGGACATATATCGATCCATTCCTGCTGCAAGGTCCCCTACTTTAACCTTTGGCGTATCGTATAATGGAGTAATCCCAGTTTCTCCATAGTCAAAACTGATATATGTATTTAATGCGGTGACTTCCCCTTCATTACGAATTTTAAATAGCATCAATGTGTCTTCGCCAACCATTGCGTTTCTTACACTAACATCACTTAGTGAAATCTGCGCAGGAGCTAACTCTTTTGTAATAGAGAAATCAAGATCTAATGATAATGTATAGGATCTTTGTGCATATGCTGTAACATTAATCGTTACCGGATAATTACCAATAGTGGCCGTTTCCTTTACTGTAAGATCAAATTCCACATAAGTCGTACCGTAGTTTGAGACTCCATAAACAGGTATACCATTCCCTTTTTGTGAAAGTATAACGTTGGAAACAGTGAACGGTGCATCTCCAACATCGATGGAAGCGTGGGCACTATCCATATAATAGTTAATTGCCTTAATCGGTATCAGCATATGTCTTGTTGCCCCCGGTTTTAAAACCAAAGCATCTTTCTCTAACATTTCACTAATGATAATGGCATCCGCTTGACCATGCGTATCATCAGCTTTTACGATTTCGCTTTGAATTACAAAGCTTGTTAAAACGAATAAAACTGCAAAAACAGTAATTAGCAATTTATTTGGCTTTTTCTTCATATCAAATACCCCAGCTTTCTATTCCTAATTTTTAATAATTTTCTATTTATCAACCAGTAACTGGTTGTTCCTTAAAAATTGTACCTCTTGACTGATCATTATAAACTACATCACCAGCTATTTCTTCCAGCAAATCTTCCTCTTGGTTTTCATCCTTTATTTCGCTCTTTATTTCAATCTTTTCTACTTTACCGTCGAAAATATGGATGATCTTATCCGCATATTCTGCCAATCTTCGATCATGGGTTACCATAACTATCGTTTGATTATTCTTTCTTGCCATATCCACAATTAGATCCATTACTTCCTTAGAAGTCTTTGAATCAAGGTTCCCCGTCGGCTCATCTGCAAATACAATCTCTGGATTTGCAACAAATGCTCTAGCAATTCCAACCCTTTGCTGCTGACCACCACTCATTTCCTTTGGTTTGTGTTTCAATCTGGAACCAAGCCCAACTTTGGTCAGCATATCACTTGCCATCTTCCTCCTAACCTTCGGCTTCATATGTTTAAATGTGAGAGGAAGTTCCACATTTTCCAAAGCTGTCATAGAATTCAAGAGATTGTATGATTGAAAAACAAAGCCAAGATTATTCTGTCTAAATATTGCCAGACCCTTTTCGCTCATCTTCCTAATGTTTTTTCCTTTGATAATTACCTGTCCTGCAGTGAGCTTTTCAATACCTGCCATAAGATTTAGCAAAGTAGATTTACCAGAACCAGATGCGCCATATAAGCAACAAAATTCTCCCTTTTTAATCTTAAAGCTAACATTATTCACCGCATAGATACGTTCCGTACCCATTCTATATATTTTCTTGGCATTTTTTACTTCAATAACGGTTTCTGCTTTATCGTTCATAACCACACCTTCCTGTTTGATACTACAACAGTATCTAATCATTATAATGCTACATAATAAATCTTAACAAATCCCTAATATTTCCTTAATTTTATCTTACAATTTATCATTTACATTAGGTAATCCATTATTTTATCTTTTCTTGTTCTTTCAATATTTCCCCTCTTTGCGCTTTCTTCCTTTCTACTTTAGTATCGATATAACGAACAAATACCAGCTTAATATAGGCACCAATTGGCACGGCTAGAAGCATACCTAAAAATCCCCCAATTGCACTGCCAAAAATCAGTGAAATAATTATAATCAGGGGATGTATTTTAATGGAGCGACTAAGAAGCTTTGGTCCAATAAAATTTCCATCGATAGTCTGAACTATCACCAAAGCAATCATCGCAATTGCAAGTGTTTTCATATCCCCATTGATTAGACAAACGAAAATGGTACTTACATAGGCTACAATTGGCCCGAAATAGGGTATCAAATTTCCTATTCCAGCAAAAATACCGATCACGTAAGCAAATTTCACACCGATAATTGATAATACCGCGCTAATTGCCATCATCATAAAGAATGCATCTGCAAGTTGCCCCCGAATATAACCAGAAAACACCTCGTCCAGGTCCTGAACCATTTGAGTAATTTTCTTATTCTTACGATCACTGAACAAGGCATAATTGACTTTCTTTATATAGTTAATTATCATTCTTCCATCGATTAAAAAATAAAAGCCAATCAAGAGGCTGAATAAAGTCGTTGTAAGATAGCCTGAAATATTGGTAATCGATGTTAAACTTGATATGATAAAATTCTTTACTATATCAAGGATAAAGGTAATAGCATTGGTCACATAATGTTCGAACTCTTGCGATTGAATATCTAATTCCGCTAAGTGGTCAAGAATGGTATAATAAAATGCATTCAAGCTATTAGTTAACTCATTAGCCAAGCGAACAATATCATCTAGGTTAGCCAATCGCATTTGATCCGTTACACTATAAACAAGGATAGAAATCAATCCAATGAATGCAATAAATAATAGGATAACTGAAGTAGTAGCAGCCCAAGTTCTTGGAGCATATAATTTCCGAAAGAGTTTCTTGGGCTTTATTTTTCGATATCTTTTTTCAAAAAAATTAACCACGGGATCCAAAAGATAGGCAAAGACGAAACCAAAGGTGATTGGTTTAATTACTCTAAAGAGCCAGTTCACCTTTTCCATAATTAATTTTACTATTGTTGGAGCATTCTTAGCAATCAAGCTAAGGGAGTATATAATAACTGCTGTTATAATAACATACAGGGATATCTGCATGTATTTTCGATTGAATTTATCCGTCCATTTCATTATTAGGTAGATATTCTCCTTTCGCCGTACTCTAAGTATTGAATGATACAATCCACAGCATTGTTTAAACCGACATAATCACTCCGTATTGATAAATGATAATTTTCAGCTTTTCCCCATTTACCAGAAGCGTGATAGTTATAATAATTTGCCCTACGTTTATCCGCTTTTAGTATCTCCTCTTCTGCTTTATTTGCTGGCAAATGATACATCTGTATTGCACGATTTTTCCTGTACTTTATATCTGCCCATATAAATACATGAACCACATTATCCATATCCTTAAGAACATAATCCGCACAACGTCCAACGATAACGCATGGACCTTCTTTAGCAACATTTCTTATGACCTCAGATTGGGCAAGGTAGATCTGATCATCCAAGGATAAATGTGTAAATCCAATATCGTGATTACCGTAAGCATTCATTCCCATCGCAATGGAGTACAACAGACTACTAGTGGCTTTATTTTCAGCATTTGCAAATGCTGCCTCAGCAAAGCCGCTCTCTTTCGCCGCTAATGATATCAAATTGTTATCGTAAAAGGGAATTCCTAATTTCTCTGCAAGTTTTGCACCAATTTCTCGGCCACCGCTTCCATATTGCCTGCTGATTGTAATAATACTTCTCATAAAATCACTCCATATTTCTTGTCTATGTAAGGAAGAAATTTTTATCATGTACATTATACCATATATTGCTAAAGCGGTGAAGTAAATTCTAGCTCTTAGAAACATTAATATTTGATGCAATTGCCTTAACACTTAATTTTCT
>JAAYSQ010000255.1 GCA_012523925.1 Clostridiales bacterium | reverse complement strand
GTTCAAAATATACTCCTGAAGCAATGATGAAGTTCTTAAAGGAAAATGAAGTTTATACTGGGATTCAAAAAAAGAAGGTGGACTGTCAGGAGATTGAAGAAGAAATACGATTAGCTTATAATGATGTTGGATGGGTTTCTGCAGAAATAAGGGGTACTAGACTTATTATTAAGATAACGGAGACTAATATGCCTGCCCCGGCACAGATAGCAATTGAACCAAGTCATATTGTAGCAACGAAGGATGCAATAATTGATAAAATTGTTACACGAACCGGAACTCCGATGGTGAAACCTGGAGATATAGTTAAAAAAGGAGATATCCTAGTATCAGGTATTGTAACCGTCAAGGGCGATTTTGATGATATTATTCGAAATCAACCGATAGTGGCGGATGCAACTATATCTAGTAAATCTTATTATGATTACCTTGATAAGTTCTCTATGAATTATATTCAGAAAGAATTTACAGGTAATGAAAAGAAAGGCTACTATTTTAGTTTGGCAGGTAAAAAAATATTTTTACATAATCCTAGTCATAGCTATGATAGATATGATATAATTGTTAGCGAAAATACCTTGCATATAACTGAAACGTTTTATTTGCCGCTTCGTTATGGTAAGATAACTATTCGTGAATATAATAATAAAAAAATGACCTATACTCCAGAGGAAGCAAAAAAAATAGCAAATAATAAATTACTAAGATATTTTAAACAATTAGTGAATAATGGGGTTACTATATTAGATAATAATATTGAAATAACTATCGAGAATAATTCTTGTATTACCCAGGGTAGAATTATAGTTAAAGAACCTGCTTGGGAATATCAAAAAGTACAAGAAAGTGAGTGGAGGATCGAACAAACGGATGAGTTTAATTGAGACAGTTATAGACCTACCTATAGAACATGAAACCAATATATTTGGAGCGTTCGATACTTTTGTTAAAATTATCGAACGCACCTTAAATGTAACTGTTATAGCTAGGAATAGTGAGATTAAGGTAATTGGCGCAACAGAGGATGTAGGTAGAGCCAAGAGAGTTTTTGAACAACTACTTGAATTATCCAAAAGGGGTAATACCATAACAGAACAGAATGTTAACTATGCATTATCCCTATGCTTTGAAGAAAAAGAAAAATCCATAGTCGAGATTGATAAAGATTTAATTTGCCATACCATTAATGGAAAACCAATTAAGCCTAAGACACTTGGGCAAAAGAATTATGTGGATCTAATTCGGAGTAAAATGGTTGTATTTGGTGTGGGACCAGCTGGAACCGGTAAGACATATCTTGCTATGGCAATGGGAATCACTGCTTTCAAAAATGATGAAGTAGGAAGGATTATTTTAACTCGTCCAGCAATCGAGGCAGGGGAAAAGTTGGGTTTTTTGCCTGGAGATTTACAAAGTAAGGTAGATCCATATCTAAGACCTTTATATGATGCTCTATATCAGATTATGGGTCCTGATGCCTATGCAAAGAATACGGAGAAAGGGCTTATTGAGGTTGCGCCTTTGGCCTATATGAGAGGAAGAACCTTAGATAATGCATTTATTATATTAGATGAAGCACAGAATACGACGCCTGCACAGATGAAGATGTTTTTGACCAGGATTGGTTTTGGTTCAAAAGTAGTAATTACCGGTGATCAGACACAGAAAGATTTACCAACGGGAACCGTTTCTGGATTAGATATGGCACTGAAGGTATTAAGTAAAATCGATGATATTGGCTTCTCTTATCTAACAAGCCAAGACGTGGTTCGTCATCCATTGGTACAAAAGATTGTAAAAGCTTACGATGCCTATGAAGAGAGACAGAAACGCTATGAAAACAAAGCGAACCAAGGTAAGCAAAGGAAAGTTCGTAAAGTTAGTATAAAATCAGAAAGAATCAGGAGTAATCGCCATGAAAACAAGTAGAAAAAGCATAGTACCAGTGTTGCCGATCCTTTCGACAGTATTGGTCATTTTGCTTGAGTTTATATCCAATGGTCCAGGAATGACTATGGTTAAGCTCGGTATTCTGACATTACTTTTGACAAGTGCTGTTGGAGTCTATTTGCATATTTTTGAAAAGAATATCGCAGGTAAGAAATATGCGATAAGCATCATAATTATTAGTTATTTGAGCTCCATTGGATTGCTCTATCTTGTAAATCAACCAGAGGCCTATAGTTTCTGGATGATTGGTGGATTGCTTATTTCTATGCTAATAGATCACAAGCTGGGACTCCTATTACATTTTAACCTTACCTTTCTTGTAGGAATAGCTTTTGCTGAACGTATGGAAACTGTGCTCCAACTATTGTTAATAGGAACATTAATGAATATGCTTTCTGGTTATCTTAAGAAGAAATCCACTGTTATTTATGCTTCTATTATCATCCTATCAACGAATATTACACTCGCTTTTGTCATAAACAATTTCGTCTTTGATTATAGAGCTGGTTATAATTACTTTAGTTCCTTCTTTAGTATTCTTACAGTTTTGATAATCGGCTTCTTTATAAGTTTGATTTATCAGCACTTTGTAGTGATTAATGAAGATAAGAGAGAAAATGATGACAACACAGCTGATATTATTGATGAGAATATGGAAGACGAGGAAATTTGTGAGAATACAATAGTAGAGCAGAATCTTTTAGAGGAAGAGGATAAAGAAATAACAAAAGCATCAGATGGGTTCCGGACAAGCTATCAGCTTTTGAATAATTTAAATAATGAATTGTTATTGCGGCTGAAGGAATGTTCTAAAGATTTATATGAACATTCACTTTTAATAGGAGATATATCTAGTAGTGCAGCAAAAGCGATCCAGGCTGATGAACTACTTGCGAAAGCCGGAGGCTTGTATCATGAGATTGGTAAAATTAATAAAGGAAATTATATTGAACAAGGGCTTATACTTGCAGAACAATATGGATTTCCTGAACAATTGAAATCCATTCTAAAACAACATAATATCAAATATGAAAAACCGACTTCTGTGGAGGCTGCTATTGTTATGTTATCTGACAATGTGGTTTCTACGATTGAATACATAGAAAAAACAGAAGATTATAAATATACAAGAAATATGATTATAGAAAATATTTTTCAGATGAGAATGGATAAAGGAACCTTCGATGAATCGGGCTTGTCGATAAAAGACTACAAATTATTAAAAGAGTTCTATCAAAAAGAGTTTTACAGAAGGGAATCTGCCAATGACATTTAATATTGAATACGAAGCGAGTGAAAGTTTGGATTTTGATTATGAAACATTATTAAAAAAAGTTATTGAAGAATGTCTGGATTATCAGAATTGTCCTTATGAAGCGGAAGTAAGTATTCTTCTAACTGATGACAAAGACATACAGGATATTAATATAGAATATCGGAATATAGATGCTCCTACTGATGTATTATCTTTCCCAATCACGGAATTTGAAACGCCAGGTGATTTTTCAAATATAGAGGAGGAACATCCGGATAGTTTTAATCCGGAAACGGGAGAGTTATTACTTGGAGATATTGTGATATCGGTTGAAAGAACAATCAGGCAAGCAGAGGAATATGGTCACTCAATCGAGAGGGAAATAGCTTTCCTTACTGCCCATAGTATGTTCCATCTTTTTGGCTTTGATCATATGGAAGATGAAGAACGTCTCTGTATGGAAGAAAAACAAAAGCAAGTTTTGGACAAGCTTCAAATTTACCGCTAAAATTCATATGGTAATAAGATATTCAAGCAAGTTTTGTTAGAATAAAAAGTAAACCAAATTTATTATTCTAATAATTTTTAGGCGGTAAAATTTGGAAATGGGTATATTTCCTAATAAATAACAAACAGCTGGAAAGGCAAGAAAATTATGAAAAAATTAGTTTATACTTTACTTATTATCTTTATTGTTATTTTCGCAATCGCCTGTAAAAAAGAGAATAATAAAACAGATGATAATATTATTCAGGATTATGAACCTAAAATAACGAAACCATTGTTGCCAACCGATACTCCGACTCCTCCGGAAGAGTCCCATGAAGGAGAAGTGCGAAGTACACTGACTGGTTTGTGGGTGCCAGAGGAAGTTGCTAGGAAACGGCCCTATGCAATTCAATTTAGCAATTTTAAAACCGTATCCAACCAGTGGGGAATCGGACAAGCGGATATTGTATATGAGGCACTCGTAGAGGGCGGTATTACTAGACTTTTAGCAATTGGAGAAAATTATTCTGGTGACCGACTAGGCTCGGTGCGTAGTTCCAGGCATTATTTTGCCAGCATAGCTGATGAATATGATTCAATTTATATACATTATGGTAAAACAAAATATGCGGTAGCGAAACTGAAAGAACTAGGGATTGATAATCTTGATGGAGAAACCGGAATTGGAACTACCGTTTTCTATCGTGATAAGTCAATGAAAGCGCCACATAATGCCTTTGCAAGTATTGATGGGATACTTGCAGGAATTAAGAAAAAGGGCTATGATACAGAGCATCCGAAAGACTATGAAGCACATTATAAATTCTATCAAGAAGATACTAATTTGAAATCAGATACAAAGGCGAATAAGATAACAATCGGTTTTTCTAATTATACATCGCCTTACTTGGAATATAATACAGAAGACAAGCTATATTATCGTTATCAGTTTGGCGGCCCACATAAGGATGCCAATACTGGTGAACAACTTAACTTTAAGAACATTATTATTCAATTCGTTAGAGAATGGGATATTGATAAAAATGATTATCAAACCATGGATCTAGAGGATGCCAGTGGTTCTGGATATTATATCTCCAATGGAATGAAAGTAGACATTACATGGAAAAAGAATGAAGCTTCAAAATGGATGCGTTATTATGATGCTTCTGGTGAAGAACTGACGATGAATCCTGGTAAAACATTTATTGCACTTTTTCCGGATGACCGTGTAAAAGATGTCAAAATAGAAAATTAAAATAGCATATACACAGGAGGAAGGACTAGCGCTTCCTCCTGTATACGGATGAGAAAAAAGGAGAAAATTATGTCCAACAGAAAACGAAGTAATCATTTTTTAGTACAAGGCAGTATTCTTGCTGCAGCTTCCCTCATAGTAAGATTAATCGGGTTGTTATATCGCATCCCGCTAAATCGAATCATTGGGCATGAGGGAATGGGAATCTATTCCTATGCATTTGAATTATATAATTTGGCTCTAATTCTTTCCTCTTATAGTTTGCCTCTGGCAGTATCCCGATTAGTCGCTGCAAGAAGTGCTTTTAAAGAGCACAGAAATGCCTATCGGATCTTTTTATGTGCCATGTTATTTGCACTTATAGTGGGACTTGCGGCAACACTCATTATCTTTTTTGGAGCTGATTTCTTTGCTGATGTAATTAGTAACAATCCCAAAGTTGCTTTACCGCTTCGTATACTTGCACCTACTATATTAGTATTTTCTATTATGGGAGTGTTCCGAGGATTTTATCAGGGTAAGAATACCATGATACCTACGGCCATATCCCAGATTTTAGAGCAAGTTGTTAATGCAATTGTTAGTATTTTGGCATCCTATCTTTTAATGAAGAACTATAGTGCATCAATTAATGTGGCCTCATATGGTGCAGCTGGAGGTACCTTGGGTACATTCATCGGCGCATTCGTTGGTCTATTGTTTTTGGTTTTTGTTTTTATAATATACAAACCTTTTCTGAATAAGCAGATGCGAAAGGATACGGTGTCTGTCAGGGAGAGTTATGGAAGCATTTATAAACTATTAATCATCACAATCTTACCGATTATATTAAGCCAGACAGTATATCATATAAGTGGCGTCGTGGATAACTCCATGTTTGGACATATCATGGAGGGCAAAGAGATAACTACTTTTGATTATGAGGTTATTACCAACTCATCAACAGGTCTATATACCAGTGATGATGTGCTTAAACTCATTGGTATTTATAGTAGTGAATATCGTGTACTTAGTAATGTACCAGTCGCAATTGCATCTGCCATTGCAGCGGCTATCGTAACGAGTATCTCTGCAGCACATGCTAAGGGATATACTGATGAGATCCGAAGCAAGGTAAGCGCTGCGATTAAGTTTAATATGATTATAGCAATACCTTCTGCCGTTGGTATGGGAGTACTAGCTTCCCCTATATTGCGCTTATTATTCAATGATTCCTATAAATTGTCTGCCAACTTTTTAATGCTAGGATCCATTTCCATAGTTTTCTATGCCTTATCTACTGTATCAACCTCAATACTGCAAGGAATTGGCAAACTAAGAGTACCGGTAATTAACTCTGCGATTTCTCTGGTTATTCATATAGTCTTGATGTATATTTTGCTAGAATTTACTCCATTAAGCACATATGCACTGGTAATTGGCAATGTAATTTTTGCATTGGTAGTTAGTATACTCAATTGGTTTTCTTTAGAGAAATATTTGAACTACCAACAGGAAATTGTAAAAACTTTTGTTATTCCTACCGTTAGTGCAGGACTCATGGGTATAGCAGCTTATTTAATATGCAATGGCTTTATCAAATGGATGGGGAATATATTAATACCATTATTGATAACAATACCAATTTCAGTTGTACTGTACTTCTCTTTGTTGATCTTTATGAAAGGCTTGGATGAGTCTGAGTTAGAGCAAGTTCCCAAGGGAGAAAAAATAATACGAATTTTGCATAAGTTACGTTTACTATAAATGTATAAACAAGTAAAAAATGGAGAAAATGTATACCGAAGGAGTGTTTCGTATGAAGCTGAGAAAGGTATACATTTATCTCTTGAGTTTTTTAGGCTTATCGGTTTTGTTCAGCGCATGTTATTACATGAGTTACCGACGAGCATTGTATGAATTTAATAAAAATGCTACCCAGCGCAATCATAATTATGAGATGCTAGAAGTCAAATTAGAACCAACCCAGGTTCCCGGTGAACAAATTAATGACGAAACCGAGGAAGTTGGTGTAGAAGTTTCTGAAACTGTCCTACCATCGACGAAATATATTCTAGAGATTTATGATAAAGCAACCAATACTTTAGAAAGCCAAGAATTGAATCCGCCAGCATATTTGGTAGGCTTAACAAGGGAAGATATTATCAAGTATTTGGATGATTACATGAGCGATATGACCTTATCTGAGTATAATAAAGGGCTAATTGCCTACGAACTTCAATCATTTTCTCAGGATGAAATAGTAATCCGCAAAAGTTATGATGTAGCTGCGGTACCTTTTCGATTCTTTGTGGTTGTAAAGAACGGGTATGTCGTTGTATATAACAGCGATTTAAAGAGTGTATATAATTATACTGGTATAGAAGCGGCAACGCTTCCAGAAGAGGATCGGATTGCCCTAAGTCAGGGAATCTACATTGATACCTTGGAGGAGTTGTATGCATTGTTGGAGAGCTATACCAGCTAATGTTATGTTAATGCAAAAATAAGCTGCAGGCCCATGTGGCTTCCTATCTAGCGCAATATTAATCTTATGACTGAAAATGTCATTTGAGATTATAATTGCACTTGCAAGGAGGTAACTGACCTGCAGCTATTTCATGTTTTAATACATATGCCTTTTTATCATTTTAAATTTATCTTATACAATATCTTAATAGATTAAGATGGAAATAAAGAATGAGATGAAAATTAATAGTAAAATGAAGTTAATGGGAAGATGGGTATTTAAGGTGTGATGGAAATTAAGATTAAGATGATAAGATTATGAAGTTTTTATTAGATATTGAAGAAATACTTGAATTTAGGCAACTGTTAAAATATAATAGAACAAATATATCGAACGTATTAGGAGGCTTTTTCGTGGGGTATGATGTCATAATTGTAGGCGCTGGTGCATCCGGTCTTATGGCAGCAATAGCAGCAGCAAGAAAAGGGAGCTCAGTATTGGTCATTGAGCATAACAATAAGGCTGGTAGAAAAATATTAGCAACCGGTAATGGAAAGTGCAATTTTACAAACCTGGTTCAAGGACCAGATTGCTACCGTTCCGATGACAGTGACTTTGCTATGAAGGCCTTGGAATGTTTTGATACACAGAAAACCATTGATTTTTTTAAAGAATTAGGTATCTATCCTAAGAAGCGAAATGGCTATCTTTATCCAAATTCTGAGCAGGCAGCCAGCATTGTACAGGTACTTATGATGGAGTGCAGGCGCCTTAACATTCAATTTAGATATAATGAAAAAGTGATTCAGATAAAGGAACCTGATTTTACCATAGTTACGGAAAGTATAGTTCTTCCCATCGATAATAAAAGTTCTACTAGAAAGGGTAAGAAGGGTTCACGTGAAAAGAAGAAGGTAGAAAATTCGAAAGATTGCAAGATTGAAAAGAGAACATATCATTCGTATAAATTGATCTTAGCTACCGGAGGATGTGCATCTCCAAAGCTTGGATCCGATGGAAGTGGATATCAGTTGGCTAAGCTTTTTGGTCATACAATCATTCAACCTCTTCCTGCACTGGTACAACTTAAATCATCAGAAGGTTTTTGTAAGGCAATATCTGGCGTTCGTATTGTTGGAAATGTTTCTGCATATAGTAGTGATAAACTTCTTTCTAAGGAAACCGGCGAAATGATATTTACAGACTATGGCATCTCAGGCATACCAATTATGCAGATTAGTCGTTTTGTTGCAAAAACTTTATTCAATCGGAAGCCGGTGGTATTAAAGATTGATTTTCTCCCTGATAAATCATTGGAAGATGTTATTAGGCTACTTGAAAGCCGAGTAAAGTATAGTGATGGTAAAACCATAGAAGAGATGATGATTGGATTATTTAATCACAAGTTATCGTATAGCTTAATTAAGGAAGCGAACTTGGATCCGTCAAATTCCATCGGGAAACTTAATAAAAAAGGAATAGAAGCACTGGCTAGGCAAATTAAAGATTTTACTATGAATATTATCGATACTAATTCTTTCGACAATGCCCAAGTTACTGCTGGTGGTGTTTCTACACGAGAAATTAACGGGAAAACCATGGAATCTATGCTTGTTAAGAATTTATATATTGTCGGTGAACTTCTTGATGTTGATGGTACCTGTGGAGGCTATAATCTGCAGTGGGCTTGGTCCTCAGGATATCTAGCAGGAACTGCTGCTAGTAAAGGATAGAAATACACCGACTTAAAACAATAACTATATACAAACATTTTACTTTGCACAATATGAAAGAATTGTTATGAAGTTTCGCATATAAAATAAGTTTTCATGTTGTGATGAAAGGCTTAGGTATTAAATGATTCGAATTTCACAAATTAAACTTCCCATTCAGCATAAGAAGGAAGATATGATACATGCAATTGCAAAAGCTTTACGATTACCTTCGGAGAAAATTCAAAGCTTTAATATCGTAAAGCAGTCCATCGATGCCCGTAAGAAAAATGATATCAAATATATATACGTTGTGGACGTAATATTATCTTCGGAAGTTAAGGATAAGGAGTCCAAAATTATAAAACGTTCCCGTAATTCCAATGTATCCATTGCGGATCAATCAAAATATAATTTTAAACCTAATGGAACGATGGAATTGAAACTTCGCCCAGTCGTGGTAGGCACAGGTCCTGCTGGGCTTTACTGTGCATACCTTTTGGCAAAGCATGGTTACCAACCCCTGGTAATAG
>JAAYSQ010000040.1 GCA_012523925.1 Clostridiales bacterium | reverse complement strand
CATTTAAAGTACCTAAAAGTGCAGCAGCTGTAAATTCAGGGTCCATAGTTTTAAAATTAGAATCCTCCACCCCAGATTTAATAAGCTGGGTAAATGTCTCCATTAATTTCTCTTTACCTTGTTCAAGCATTTTACTGTGAATCAACTCTGCTGTAGGGGAATGTACAAAATCAAAAGTACCTTTTTCTTTACTATGTTCAGACAATTCAAAATTATATTCAATATAATCTATAAGTTTCATAATGGCAGGCTTTTCTTTATTATCTAAAATATTGCGGTAACTATCTATAACATCACTAGCTAATGATGAAATACAAGCCTCAAAAAAACCTCTTTAAGCTTTTTAACTAAATGAATAACAGCTGGTGCAAAATCATATTTATCTATTTCATTAATAGTAACCCATTTCACCTCATTATGTACTGATAATTTCATATTTCCACCTACTAAGGTTGCAAAATAGGCCATTAGATTTATTTGACCATTTGGATATGTAAATATGCTTTCACCTAGAAATTTCCAACCTTTATGTCTAAATCTAATTCTTCCTTTATCTCGCGAACTAAACATGCTTCTGGTGTTTCTCCCTTTTCTATTTTTCCACCAGGAAACTCCCACTTACCAGCTAGTTTTTCATTTGATCCTCTTTAAGCTATTAGGATTCTTTTATTATCTGTAATTATTCCTGCTGTTACCTCTTTCATGATTTCACCTTTTTCCATTGCATTTTTGAGTATATTATACAGTTATTTAATAAAATAAAGCAAAGGATCTGGACATTATTCAGAACCTTTGCTAATTTCAATTTACTCATAATGATATTGAGAAACACTTATGCTAATATAAAATCTTACTAAACCTTCAAATTTTATCAGGCTCTCTTATGTTATAATGCAACTTTCTTTAAAAAATTTCTATTTTTCTATATTGTTCCTTACTTTTATATAAATCTATAGTAATTCTCTCCTTTTATCCTATTGGTACACTTAAGAAATCATGAGCAATGCAAACTCCATTCTCTTCTATATAACATTCTACAAAATGGCTCCCTGGAAAACTTGCAACTTCATAATGGTATTCATTATATTTTAATTTATTATCATTAATATTGAATATTTGACCTCTTATATCATTTTTCATTTCAGCATGGTAACCAACATTCTTTACTTTTAAATAGATATTATACCTACCTTTAATACCACTATTATTTAAAACAAAAAAATACAGTTCATCCTTTACTCTTACTTTCTGCCCAACCTTCAATAATTCTCTTAAATTATAACACTCACCATTCCTTATAACAAAACAGTTCAGCTCTACATTATAGTTATACTTATATTGAACTGGCATAATATTCTCTATATATTCTTCCGTATCATCATATTGTGCTATCTTATTGCTAAATGATTTAGTTGGTATGGATTCAGACACTGAAAGATTTCTATTTCCTTCTTTTGTATAATTCCAAAAGTCATGATTAAAAAACTCTCGCCATGCTTCTATTGCCTCCTGTTCTGTACATTCATCTGATAATAAAATATCTAATTTATCTAAATAATTGGTTAGCCTATTATATAAATTATTAACTTTATCTTTATCCTTTTGCTTAAGTAATAGACTTTGTTCGCTTGTTGGATTATCTACTTCTTTATTTAACTCTAATCTAGTGCAAACTTCTTTCATTGTATAATAAAACATTTCATCGATTCTATCATAACTCTGAATTTTTTCATCACATAAAACTGATTGTATTAAACCTCCTGGCATTTGCCAAGAACTTCTAGATTTACAGAACATCTTTGAAAGTCTAATTACTTGTCTCAACTTTTCTCCATGTTCTTTAATTTCATCTCTAAACCAATCATTTATTGCTCTTGGATCTCTTTCTCTCCAATCACTACCTGCATGTTCATATCTATAACTTCCATCATTATTTTTTGTTCTTCTATAAATTGCAAAATCTATATGATAATTATCTGAATAGACAATTCTAACACAATTTGATAATGCCTCTGGTTCTGTTTTAAAATTAGTACATTTTTTCTTTAATGCTTCTACTACCATATTTTTCACTGCTATATGACCTAACCCATTTAAGTTACTATCATCAAATACTATAGCTACATCTATGTCATAATCATTATCTTCGCTTTGAGTAACTGTTGACATCGCTACACTACCTTGCTCCAAAGTTTCTGCAATTTTATAGGAAGTCTTATTCTCCTTATTGTATTCTTCAAGTCCTAATTTCAATCTATCTATATTTAAATTTTTCTTTGCCCTCAAATCACTTGTTTCTTCTCTTGATAATACAACTTTATTATAATAGAACTTCCTAAAT
>JAAYSQ010000254.1 GCA_012523925.1 Clostridiales bacterium | reverse complement strand
TCTTCTCTTTTTAGGGTAAAATGTACTTGGGTCATGTTGCTCCTCCTCGGTATGTTTACTCGATATAAACATTGTACCGCAAAAGGAGACCACGTGGCCCTTTTACTTTTACACAATTATATGGACTTTATCTTTTATTGTTAAACAAAAAGTTTCTATGACAACTGCCATGATTTTAGGATAATTTAATTAGCTTTAAAATTATTTTAGCAATCTTATATAGAGCGAAGATGGCTATAAGAAGATGATGAACACTAGGCTCATCATCAATCCTTGCAATTTTGTACTACGAAATCTATGAATTCTTAATTTCACATTTTTATAATTGTTAAGGTCGACAACAATAGTTTTGTTTTATAGCTTTGCTTTTTCTGAATTAATAATCACTAATTCAGAAAACTACTTTTGTTTCTGCTCTTCTCGACTGTCTGTTGCCGCCTTACCTATAATACTCCCAATCAAAATAGTAAATAATTGAATGAACATTACGGGAGAAAAAAGCCATACTTGAGTAAAAGTCCAAATTAAAGCCAATGTTACTGCTATAAATCCCCACATCTTGCCATGGGAAAATCCAATTAATATTAATCCTAGTATTACCAATTGATACACCAATATTGCTGTGGTCATCCATATCAACTCCTGTGTTATTTTTTAATTATGTATCAAGTTACTCAGTCAAGTCCACTTTCTTGTGTAAAAGTGGTTAATACAATGTTTATTACTGTTTTGTGCTTACATTTTTGTATAAGCCCTGGTGCTTTCAAGCCATTTATCTTGTTGATCTATTAAGAGAGCACCAATTAATCTTGTCGCAGAATCCACGTTAGGGAATATCCTGATAACTTTTTTTCTACGCCTAATTTCTTCATTAAGCCTTTCTAGAAGATTCGTGCTTCTATGGCGTGCATGTGCTATCCCATTAACAGAATATTGGAAAGCGTCTTCAAATCCCTCGTCTAATATTCTGCATGCTTTTTAATATTTCGGTTGCTATTCACAGGCATCAACTAGTAGATTTTTAGCAACCCTAGCAGCATCAATGCTAGTTAAACGAAATATGGCATTTGCTTGTTCTCTAAAGCTTTTAGAATCTTCCTTTGGAATACAACTTAAGATATTTCTAAGAAAATGAACTAGCATCGTTGCCAAGAGACTCCGGAGAAAGATGTATTAATGGCGTTAACTAGCCCTTTTTGAGCATCAGATATAACCATTTTAATATCTCCCAGTTGGCGCTCTTTAAGATGAAGGAAGAAGTTAGACCAGCTTTCTTTAATCTCGGTATCCTGGATAAGAAAACCAATGATTTCTCGACTTCCTTCTTCTGTTATCCTGATAGCTACATGGCAACTTTTAGACACTACACGGTGATTTTCGCTTACTTTGATGAAAAGCACGTCTACCACCAAATACAGGTAGCATGTCCCTTCTAAACATGAATTACGCCATGCCTCTATCATGCTGTCTAGTTCCTTGGTTAATGAAGATACAAAGGATTTGGATACACTTTTTCCGCAAAGTTCTTCTACGATGTTGGTAACTTTGCAGGTAGAAACACCAGACACATACATCTCTAACATAGACGCAAGTAAGGCCTTTTCACTGCGTTGATATTTTTCAAAGATGCTTGGCGAAAAGTTACCATCCCTAGCCCTTGGTAATCTTGAGTTCCAGATTGCCAACACGAGTCAGGTAAGCCCTATCATAGTACCCATTTCGACTGCTAACACGGTCATCTGTTCTTTCGTAATTTTCGGCATTGATGTATTCTGTACGCTCCTGCTCCATCAATTGGTTAAAGACGGTTGTAAGGATGTTTTTAGATAAATTATCGCTCACAGATTCGTTAATTAGGTTTTTAATTTCTTCTTGTTTTAGGGTAAAATGTACTTGGGTCACATGGATCTGCCTCGATATATTTACTCGCTATAAGCATTGTACCGCAAAAGGGGGTCGTGTGGCCCTCTTACTTTTACACAATTATATGGACTTTATCATTACATAATTAGATTTCTTCAGTAGTAATATTTAACAGAACCATTTTAGCGAGACCATTTGCGGAGAACTACATCTAATCGTTCTTTTTCAGTGAGTTCAGCATTAATTTTGTAGTCAGTTCACCGTAAATAGCATCCTGTACAAATCAATTTTTTCCCTAAATTCTAGAAAGACAACCTTTACATAATAGAAATCTGCGTTTACATCGCCATAAGTGTTACAAGCCCAAACTTGATAATTTTTCTATAATTTTATTTTTCATACCTAACGAAATCGGATACTTGCGGATCTTGGCTATGATTCTAGAGCGAGGAACACCACGTCTTTCCATCTCCTTAACACTAGCAATCAATAGCTTTTCAAATCCATATTTAGCAAGCCCATCACTTATAACTACAAGTATACCCAAAACTGCGATACCTCCAAGCATACCAAAAGGTCCCCCTAAAGCTGCAAGCGCGGTTGTAATAGCGGCAGCACCTACCCAACCCGAAGCGCCCATGGCAACCAACAGGACTATTCCGGGAACACCTAGCGCCACGATCTTCTGTACAACATAATCCATTTCAAATCCCCCCCATGGCTATTTTATGTACGCGGGAAAGGCCCCTTAACGGAGCCCTCCTATCATCTTACTAATTAAACTATTATCCAAGAAGTTGTAATACACTCTGAGGTGCCATGTTAGCTTGTGCAAGCATTGCAGTAGCAGCCTGTTGTAGAATGTTATTCTTGGTGAATGCCATAATCTCATCAGCCATGTCTAAGTCACGGATACGAGATTCAG
>JAAYSQ010000253.1 GCA_012523925.1 Clostridiales bacterium | reverse complement strand
TCCCAACGAACTGATCTTGTTACATGGAGTGCAATCTTATCTGAAAATAGAAGCATGGAGCTTATTTTATCAGCAACCGATTCTGTCGGATGATAGTGCCCATTATCAAGTAAGCAAAGTAGATTGTTTTTCGTCGCATAATTCATATAGAATTCATGAGATCCTACGGTGTAGCTTTCCAGACCAATACCAAATACCTTTGATTCTACTGCAACATAAACCTTACTTTTATCATATGAAATCGATAAAATCTGATCAAGTGAGTCCTTCAGTCTTTCCCTTGGCGATGTTCTATCTGCAGGAATGTCTTTATATCCATCAGGGATCCAAATATTCATACAGCAAGGTTCACCCAATTCCTGAGCAAAGTATTCTGATATTCTAATGCAACATTTACCGTGTTCTATCCAGAATTTACGAATAACCTCGTTTTCACTGGATAAAGTAGCATTAGCTGCATTGGGGTGCGAAAAGAATGTTGGGTTAAAGTCAAGCCCTAGCCCTCTTTCCTTTGCAAACTCAACCCATTTTTTAAAATGCTTCGGTTGCAACTGATCTCTATCAACTTGCTCACCATCCTCTATAATTGCATAACTAGCATGTAGATTAATTCTATGTATTCCCGGTATCAAGCTGAGAGCCTTATCGATATCTGCCATCAGTTCTTCCGGTGTTCTTGCTTTCCCTGGATAATTGCCTGTAGCCTGTATTCCTCCCGATAACGCCCCTTTGTTTTCGAAACCTGCTACATCATCCCCCTGCCAGCAATGCATAGAGATTGGTATCTTACTTAGTTTTTTTATTGCTTGGTCTGTATCCACACCTAATTTGGCATAGATTTCTCTCGCTGATTCATATCTTTCCTTTGTCGTCATAAGAAACCTCCTTTAATTCACTGTTTTAATTTTAATTGTTATATACCTTCAAATCTATTGATTTTCTTACACAGTTTCTTGCCGCTGTAAGATTTTCAAGTTCATTTGCTGCTATCATTTGAGCTAGAATATTACCAATTGCAGTAGCTTCTGAGGGTCCGGCATATACTGTTTTTCCGGTAACTCTAGCAGTTAATTGGTTAAGATATTCGGCTTTCGATCCACCTCCAACGACATAGATACAATCAAAAGTTTGTTTTGTTAAATTTTCCAGCTCATTAACTGTTTTCTTATAACACTTAGCTAAACTGTTATAGATTACTGCTGCCACCTCACCAATACTCTCTGGCACTCGCTGATTGGATTCCCTACAAGCCTTCTGAACCTCCAGTGTCATATTCAACGGAGCTAGAAAACGATTATCATTGCAGTCAACGACGGATGAAATATCTACTTGTGATGCCATCTCACATATTTGAGAAAAGCTATAATTCTCACCTATTTCACGCTTGACAGATTGAATCATCCAAAGTCCCATAATATTTTTCAGATATCGAAAACGGTAGTCATAGCCACCTTCATTAGTAAAATTCATCTTTCTGCTGTTATAAGAGCAGTCAGCACTACCTTGTTCTGTTCCCATTAAGGACCAGGTTCCAGAACTTATATATAGAGGATTATCATGCTCTGAAGGAATCGGCATAACAGCCGATCCGGTGTCATGGGTAGCTGGAAGAACAACCTTACAATTAAAACCCACTTCCTCTTGGATTTCTTTTGTTAGATAGCCTAATGCATTACCAGGGCATGCAATCTGAGTAAAAATTTTATTGGGATATCCCAATTGGTCTATCAGTTCCCTATCCCAATTCTTTGTAACTGGATTTACCAACTGTGTTGTAGTAGCATTAGTGTATTCGCACCGTTTAACCCCGGTTAAAAGATAGTGAAAATAATCCGGTATCATTAAAAAACTTTCTGCCTTTTCCAAGTCCTCTGGATTTCGTTCATTTATCGCCATAAGCTGATATATAGTATTAAAGATCTGCTTCTGAATTCCTGTTCTAGCATAAAGCTTATCTTCCGGTATGATAGAAGATACCTTTTCATCCATTCCTTTCGTACGTTTATCTCGATAGGAAACCGCGTTACCGATGACATTGTCCCACTTATCTAATAGTACAAAATCTACGCCCCAGGTATCAATTCCAATACTGTAAGGAATTTTCCCTATATCTTTACACCTTTTTAAGCCTAGTTTTATTTCTTCAAATAATCTTGATATATCCCAGCAGAGCTCGCCATTCATATCTTTGATTGTATTTTCAAAGCGATGTATTTCTTGAAAATTCAATTTTCCTTGTTCTAAGTGTCCTAAGATATGTCTACCACTGGAGGCGCCTATATCAACAGCAAGAAAATAGTTCCCCATACATTATTCAACTCCTTTCCATATAATAAAGTGTATATATAATTCCGTATAAAAAAAAGGACACCGTTTGTAAAAAAAAGTGTCCTTATTTGCAGCTTCTATATTCTTTTGGTGTGGCATTAAATCTTTTATGAAATATGCGATGGAAGTAGCTTATATTACTATATCCCACTACCATACTAACATCTGCAACAGTCAGCCTAGTTGTAGTAAGCAGATATGCCGCCTGGTTTAATCTCTTGATTTGCACCAGTTCTGTATATGTTTTTCCGGTTAGTCTTTTTACCATACGGCTGAGCCAGTACAGATCACAGTTAAGTGACTCAGCAAGATCAGTCAACTGACCTTCCTTATAATTTTCTTCTATAAAACGTAATATTTGAATTGTGAGCTCTTCCTCATACTGCTTCTTTCCTACAGATAACTTGTCCGTATGATTCATGAGCTGCAAAAACATAAGCCCCATAGTAATCTGGTTGATGCTTCTGTTATTCTGTTGATTATGTAAAATAGACCAAATCAAATTTTCTATTAAATTCTGGATTGGCAAAACATTAGCCACCTTAAAATGCAGATAACCGATATGATTATCCTCATTTTTCAGACAGCCGATAATAAAATCACGAAGCTGATTCTCTTCCTTACCAATCATTTGAAGAGTATGATCAAAAAATTCAGGAAGGACGATAAAGTTCACCGCTATATCCTCTAATTGCGCCGGCAAGATTTCTTGAGTAACATTCTGGCTTAGAAACAGAAGTTCACCTGCATGCAATTCAACCTCTTCACCATTTACGATATGACAGGTCTTACCTTGACACATATAAATTACTTCTACATAATTGTGCTTATGTTCAGGAAAATGTACAAAACGGGTATGCGGCCGCACTTGAATCAATTTGTTTTGCTCTAATAGTTTTTTATTGTCAATAATATTGGAATAAGGCTCCATATATATATTTCGGTTAATTTCTTTTTTCCCATTAAGGATTTCCTTCTCCTCCGGGGTAATAATTTTTAACTTATCTAATAAATCAGCGTTCATAAAAACATTCCTATCTAAGTTTTTATTTAATGAATTCCGTAGTTACTTATAATGAAAAAACCTTATTTTAAAGAAGTTTTCTTTTATAATAACTTTATCATAGCTATTTCTAGAAGCAAAATCAAGACCGTTATCAGATATGGGAAATGGATTTATATTTTGTGATATGTTATAGAATTATACGATAGGCAGTTAATCATAAAAAGCCTGGAAATCCTAGAATTGTAGGATTTACAGGCTTTAAAAACGTTATTGTTAGTTAATAAAAAATCTTAGTTACTCATTTGCTTAGCAAGCTTCTCAAAGAAGTTGCGTTTTAGTCTTTCACTAGTTACCCATTTGTTTAGCAAGCTTCTCAAAGAAGTTGCGTTTTAGTCTTTCACTAGTTACCCATTTGTTTAGCAACTTCTTCGGCAAAGTTCTCTTCTTTCTTCTCAAGACCTTCACCAGTTTCAAAACGTACAAAACGTTTTACAGCTACTGGAGAACCAACTTCTTTGGATACACTTTCAATATACTTACCAACGGTGAAATCACCATCTTTAACATATACTTGATCCAATAAGCAGATTTCTTTTAATTGTTTCTTTAAACGTCCTTCTAACATTTTCTCAAGGATGTTCTCAGGTTTCTTAGAGTTGCTAGGATCATTCTTGATCTGTGCTAATAAGATTTCTCTCTCATGATTAATAAATTCATCAGGTACATCTTCTGCACTTACGTATTGAGGAGACATTGCAGCGATCTGCATTGCTACGTTCTTAGCAGCTTCCTTAGTTACATCATTGCAAACAGAAGTTTCAAGTTCAACAAGGATACCAATTCTTCCACCACCGTGGATATATGATGTTACAAAACCATTCTCAGAAACAATCTTCTCAAATCTACGAATATTCATATTCTCACCGATTATGGAAATCATAGAAGCTAATTGCTCTTTAACGGTTAAGCTAGTATCAAGTGCCCAAGGCTCAGCAAGGAAGTCATCCATGTTGCTAGCATTTGTCTTAGCTGCCTGATTAGCAACAGCTGCAACATAATCCTTAAACTTATCGTTCTTTGCAACAAAGTCTGTCTCACTGTTAACTTCAACAATAGAAGCAACCTTACCATCTTCGCTTACATGGGTATCAACAATACCTTCTGCTGCAATTCTACCTGCTTTTTTCTCAGCTGCAGCAAGTCCTTTTTCTCTTAAGAACTCCACCGCTTTATCCATATCACCTTCAGTAGCAGATAATGCTTTCTTACAATCCATCATTCCTGCTCCGGTTTTTTCTCTTAACTCTTTTACCATTCCTGCAGTAATATTCATTCTATTTCCCTCCAATATATATTTGTTCCTATATTTTACGTTCCTATAAAAATGAATCTATTCCATAATTCCTATGGTATTTATAAAAATG
>JAAYSQ010000252.1 GCA_012523925.1 Clostridiales bacterium | reverse complement strand
TTTATGATATTATTTAAATAAGTTAATATTTTAGCGCAAGAAAGTGATAAAATAGACAAGAAGTTTCTAAAGGGGGAGTACATAATGGTGAGGAAAAGTATTAGAAATCAGATATTATTATTATCTTTAGTAATATTGGTTGTTGCTTTTGGGATAAACACAGCGTTTGCTGGCAAAATAATTAATGACAGGAGCCAAGAAACATTAATTGAAAAAGCCCAGGACCAGGTATATGAAATGGCTAAGCATGCTGAAATGATATTAGACATAGAGGATGAACCACTAGAAGCACTTCAAGACTTTGTTGATGAGAAGGCCAGCCAGGATAATGTTGCCTATGCTATTATAATCGATACTGGTTCAATGGCAGTAGCCCATAGTGATATAGAAAAATTAAACATAGTATATGAAGACGATTATACAATAGAAGCTGTAACAGAGGGGAAGAAACAGTTTTCAAGATTTTATGCTGATGTTCAGGATATATGGACCTATGACATTATGGAACCGATTTATAAAGATGGCCAGCTTTATGGAGTATTAGATGTAGGAGTTCCAGAAAGCGGTATTAGGGCAATAGTTAACCAAGTTGTAAAATACCAGATAATATTAACCATTATTACTTTAATAATAGCGGGACTTATAATGTCACTAGCAATAAGTAAGATAGTTAAATCTATTAGCCAACTTGAGGGCGTTATAGATGAGACAGCCAACTTGAATTTTGCCAGAAGTGATGAGCTTGATAAACTAGTTAAAAGACGAGACGAACTAGGTACAATGGCAAGTAGTATAATAGATATGAGAATTTCTCTTTATAATATTATGCAGGAGATACTTACTACCAGTGATGAGCTAGTGGGTTCTGCCAGTGTTTTAGCAGAAGCATCAGGTAATTCATTAAGGACAACTAATGAAACAAGCCTGGCAATTAATCAGATGGCCAAGGCTGTTGAAGAGCAGGCCTATGACACGCAAAATGGTGCAGAGGGGATAGAGAGTTTATCTGTTAACATTGATAGGGCAATAGATGGTACAGATCAGATTATTAACTTAACAGATAACATATCTAGGTTAAGTGATGAAGGAACAGAAACAGTAAGCAGGCTCCTTGAATGGTCTGAAAAAAATAAGGATTCATCAGGCCAAGTGGCAGATATCGTTAAGGCAGTGGATAACATGTCCTTAGATATTTCAAGTATTGTAAATACAATTAATCAAATTGCAGAACAAACAAACCTGCTTGCATTAAATGCAGCTATTGAATCTGCTAGGGCTGGAGAGGCTGGGAAAGGATTTGCAGTAGTTGCTCAGGAAATAAGGCAGTTATCCGAGCAAACTTCCCATGCAACAGAAGATATTAAGCAAAGGATAGATGAAATTAATTCAATTTCTAAACAAGCAGTTGAAGGAATTACTGAAAGTTTAGGTATTGTTGAAGAAAATGTTAAGACCACAGAAGATACAAGTAAAGTATTTAATAATATAAAAGCCTTACTAGAAAGAACTGTAGAAGCTGTAAATGTAGCTAAGGAACTTTCAGATGATATGAATGTAAGGAAGGATAGTATATTGGAAAATATACAAAATATTTCTGCTTCTGCAGAGGAAACATCTGCTGGAGCCGAAGAAGTATCAGCATTTACAGACAATCAATTAGAAAGTATCCAAAAGGTATCAGATGAAACTGATAAATTACAAGATATATCCAGGAAACTCCAAGAAGAGGTTAGTAGATTTAAATTTGAATAAAGTATAATTAATTCCCTTAGATTATGTCTAAGGGAATTTTTTTGAATTAATTATCATTTTAGTGCAGAAAGGTGGAAAAATATTGATTTTTATTGTATTATATTGTAATATAGTGCTTTTTAAATCAAGATAAATCAACATAGGAGGACTTAAAATGATAAAAAAGCTGCAGTCAAGATTAAGCTTAAAGAAGAAAACAGGAAAACAAACTAAGAAGGAGCCTAGGGTAGGGACAATTAGGACTAAGTTAATAATTATTCCCCTTATATTTGTTTTTATAGCAATTGGAATTATAACTACAACTTCCTCGCGCTTTACCAATAAAAGCATGACTGAGGCAAAGATAGAAGATGGGATTGAGTCGGCTATACAAGTTGTCAAAAGAATGGAGGAAAATAGTGAATTTATAGATATTATAGAATCAATGATCAGTGATAATAAGGTAGATATAGGACCAGATGAAGTAGAAGGTCTAATTGGAAAATTTGATTACCAGGAAATTATAGAGGACTTAGTATTGGATGATAAGATAGTATATGCCATGATAATGGATACTAATGCAGAAGTAATTGCAAGCAGCCTTGATACGGTAGGGATATCTTATATTAGCGATGAAGGAGTTAAGTCGGCAGCTATAGATGAAGTAGTACATACACAGCAAAGTCACTATGCGCCATTAGGTGATGATGTTCTTAATGTTAACTATCCAGTTACTATTAATGGAGAACATAGGGGATGCGTAAGTATAGCCTATACAATGGATGATGTTAAGGGTGCTATAAGGATGAATAGTATAGTGGTATCTATTACAGGAGTTATCGCTTTTATATTATTGACTATAACCCTAATAACATCATCTAATGATATTATTAGAACAACAAATAATTTAAAGTCTAGTATAGAAACAATGGCTAGCGGGGATTTCACAGTAGATATAGATGAAAAATTACTCAAGAAAAACAATGAACTAGGTCAAATCTCACTAGCACTTAATGCAATGAAAGAATCTATAAGGAACTTAACCAATAATGTTTTGAATACATCACAAATGGTTGCCGCATCATCTGAAGAACTTACAGCAACAAGCCAGGAGGCATCTTTAGCGGCAGATGAGGTAGCTAAGGTTATTGAAAATATAGCCCAAGGGTCAGTAGATCAAGCTAAAGATACTGAACAAGGTGCCAGTCTCATTTTAGAATTAGGTGATTTAGTGGTAGAAAATAGGGATGCAACCACTAGTTTAAATAATTCAACGGAAAATGTTAACAAACTTAAAGATGAAGGTTTAGTTGAAATAGAAAAGCTTGTTGAAGATACAAAGCTTAGCAATGATGCATCAAGGCAGATTCATGAAGTCATTATAAATACTCATGAAAGGGCTAAAGGAATAGCCGATGCAAGTGAAATGATAGGAAATATAGCTGATCAAACAAATCTACTAGCATTAAATGCAGCTATAGAGGCAGCAAGGGCAGGTGAGGCAGGGCAGGGCTTTGCTGTTGTTGCTGATGAAATAAGAAATTTAGCCGAGGATTCAAATAACTTCACTAAAGAAATACAAAATATTATAAATGAGCTTATGT
The DNA here is from genome assembly GCA_012523925.1 of Clostridiales bacterium. Lineage (GTDB taxonomy): Bacteria > Bacillota > Clostridia > Lachnospirales > Lachnospiraceae > Mobilitalea. The sequence continues at coordinate 614 of JAAYSQ010000252.1, read as the reverse complement.
CCCAAACATCAATAGCTGTCGAAACAATGAAGGAGATGGAGAGAATAGCTTTAACACAAACAGAGAGTGTGAAGATGAGTAGCGATAAGTTACACGGAATTGCCTTAGCTATTGAAGATATGAGAGAAATTATTAATCTAGTAACAGTATCGAGTGAGCAAATGGAAGATAAAAAGGAACATATTGTAGTAATAATAGAAAACCTATCTGCAGTGTCCCAGGAAAATGCTACAGGATCTGAGCAGGCTTCGGCATCTGTTGAGCAGCAAACGACTTCCATGGGAGAGATAGCAAACTCAAGTGAAGAATTAGCCAAAATTGCAGAGGAGTTAAATGTGCAGGTTTCTAGATTTAAATTATAAACTTATAGCTATTTATGGTATAATAAAAGAATTAATAATTTGTAGGCTTAATTGTGCCACTAGCAGGCATACAGCTACTTTGACTTAAATTTAATACACAGGCAAACAGGGTTAGATAAGAAAACAGAGGTGTAACTTATGGAAGATGATTTTATATTTTTTTGTAGTATTTTAGAGTTTGGAAAAGGGAGTAAGGCTTTAAAAATTGGAAAGAATTTAGGAGCATTTGGAGGTACTATTCTTCTTGGTGAT
>JAAYSQ010000251.1 GCA_012523925.1 Clostridiales bacterium | reverse complement strand
TTTACTCAACTCACATATCCGCAAAACATACAAGATAAACTTTCTTTCAATTACCAACTTATCACAAACATATTTTTATCTTTGAACTCTGGCACTACCACCAGACATCAATTTCTCAACTTCACTCTTACGTGCCATACTGGTATCGCCAGGCGTCGTCATTGCAAGTGCACCGTGTGCCGCACCATATTCCACTGCCTTCTGTGGATCTCCTGTCTCCATAAGGCCATATATCAAACCAGATGCAAAGCTATCTCCGCCACCAACGCGGTCTAGAATCTCAAGCCCCTTATAATCTCTAGACTTATAAATTTCTCCATCTGCCCAGCATATTGCAGCCCAATCATTTATGGTGGCTGTTTTAACTTCACGTAGGGTATTACCGATTACCTTAAAGTTTGGATATGTTTTTGCCACTGTATTAATCATTTTTTTGTAGCTATCAATATTAATCTCTTTTAAATCACTATCACTTCCCTCTACTTCAAAACCTAGACAAGCGATAAAGTCTTCCTCGTTACCAATCATAACGTCTACGTATTTTGCCAATTCCTTATTCACCTCTTGGCATTTTGCCTGGCCTCCATTTCCATCCCATAAAGATGGACGATAGTTAAGATCATAGCTAACTATTGTACCGTATTTCTTTGCCGCTTTGACAGCCTCAATCACGACCTCCGCCGTTGTTTCCGAAAGGGCTGCAAAGATACCTCCGGTATGAAACCATCGAGCTCCTAATTCACCAAAGATATAGTCCCAAGGAATATCCCCAGGTTTTAGCTGACTCGTTGCAGTATTAGCCCGGTCAGATACTCCGAGTGCTCCTCGAACACCATATCCTCTCTCCGTAAAGTTAAGACCGTTCCTTACGCTTCTCCCGATACCATCGAAATCTTTCCAAATAATAAATCTAGAATCCACATGACCTGCATCAATCATTTCCTCAATAAGATAACCAATATCGTTATTAGCCAATGCAGTAACGACTGCCGTCTTAAGTCCAAAACATTTGGCTAGGCCTCTCGCTACGTTATATTCGCCGCCACCTTCAGATGCACGAAACGATCTTGCTGTCCGGACTCTATATTCCCCTGGATCGAGGCGTAACATAACTTCTCCTAAGGATATTTCATCATACATGCATAGTTCTTTCGCTTTTAAATTTAGATCCATTATTAACCTCCAATAATAATATGTTTGCCATTATTTTAACCATTATGGTCGTACCTTATTTCTAATTTCTACAGCTTCCTTGGATATTCTAGTTATTTCATCGAAGTTGCCTTTTGCGACCATTTCTTTTGCACACATCCAGCTTCCTCCAACAGCTTCTATTTTTTTAAACTCCAGATACTCAGCCAAATTTGCAGCCGATACGCCTCCGGTTGGAATAAAGGTGATCTTAGGAAATGGACCAGCAAGAGCTTTAATTGTCTTTAAGCCACCATAATTACCTGCGGGGAAGAATTTGAAAATTTCAATTCCTTCTTTTATACCCAACATGATTTCCGATGGAGTAACTGCACCAGGAAGCATCATCACTTGCAACTCTTTCGCTTTGCGTATGACTTCCACATCCATTCCTGGTGAAACAATAAATTTCGCACCTGCATTTACAGCCGTTTCAACCTGTTGAGGTGTTAAAACCGTACCAGCACCTACCAGCATCTCAGGTACTTCCTTGGAGATTCTTGCGATAGATTCTTCAGCAGCCGCAGTTCGAAAAGTAACCTCCGCAATATCGATTCCGCCAGCCACAAGAGCTTTCGCTAAGGGAACAGCATCCTTAGCATCATCTAGAGCAACTACCGGTACAATCCCGCATTTTCTAACTCTTTCTAATGTATCCAAAACTGAAAACCTCCTTCTAATTGCAATCACCGCACTACATTTAAAAGTATTTTTATTTTAAGCGGAAATTGTTTAGGATAAATAATATTAATCACTATAGAGGTCATTATTTCCTTTCCTCTTATTTCGTATTCTTAATTTTAAAATCTACTTAGAATCAAAAATCACGCTTACATAATTACTGTAAACGTGATAATTTTAAATATTAAATATGAATAAAGTTTCGAAAACTTTAGTACAATTAGAATTTGTCAATTTGCACATTCAAACCATTACGAACTTCATTCAAGTGAGAGCGTGTTGCGAATGAAATATATTTTATATTACTTTTATACACTAATTGTGCAAATTGACGCAGTTATTATATATATTAGCTTTTGATACTCTAATCACATATTATGCTATTTTTACTTTATTAATTGATGGATTAATGCATTTACCTTGCTACGAAGTTTTAAAATATATCCATTATCCTTCGGATACTTTTTAAAAGTCATAGGTTCATCCAACTCTTCTTCAATTAGTTTTACTACCTCTTCCTTGGATGTTAAAGTTTCTAACCATTCCAGAGCACGGATATCCTGCATAGCTTCTGCAAACACCATAATTCGAATGGATTCTTCCGGTTTTCTATCTGCTCCAGGGTAAACTAAGAAGGCATCACCGGATTGGAATGCTCCTCCAGCATCAGTAACCTCATAAGGATTAATCTGCTCTAAGGAGTATCTTGTATTATAAAAGTTAAATCCCCATTGTAAGAAACCTTCTATACCATATTTATAAAGTTGCATGCCTAGAATTCGATTTCTTGCTGATGGCATTGCAAAGAAACGATTACTTACTTCACTACCTTGTGCGCAGCAGTAGTAACCCCAAAGACCGGGCACCTTATTCTCAAGGAATGGTTCTAGATGGTTAATGCCTGGTACTGGGTTATCTACAAGACCATTCTCATAGAATTGATATCTTGATAGAGCATCTATGATTGGATAATCCCCGATATATGGTTTTACAATACTTTTAGCATATTCATATGCTTCAATATCCTTCTCTTCCGGTTCATCCGATAGATGGAAGTATACTTTTCCTTGCAAATCATACTGATTAAGTTGTTCCGTTAAGGCAGTCAGATAGGCTTTTAAAAACGAAGCATATTCTTCACTTTTTGCATCGGTTTCCCATCCAAAGATCTTCTTGTAATTACTATTTTCCCATGCCATGATTTTTGGAGCATGCTTCGCCCCCCATTGTGTAAATAGGTGCGCTATTTCAAAGTATGTGATTCCATACTTCTGACACAAATCAATCCATTGCTTTAACTTCGTAAAATCAAAGTAATACTGACCATCTTCCACTGTAATATCAACTAATTGAACAGTAGTTCTTTCTCCTCCTACTGCTGTATCAAGCGGTGGTGTATGAGTTGGCGTTAGTATCGTATTCATTCCTCTTTTCGCATAAATGGAAAAGAAACTATCTAATATATCCCAATGTTCTTTTGACCAAGGTTTCTCATGATAGTAATCTGCTAAACAATCCGCATGAAACCACTGTGTACTTTTTATCTTTTGTTCCGGCAGCATTCCTTCATATATCTTTACGGTAATGCTAGTGTTACAAAGAAGCTTACCTTCCGAATCCTTTAAACTTATTTCGATTGGATATTCACCTGCAGGTGTGACCTGGGATGGCTCCATATCAATCCATACACTATGCCACTGTCCGGGTATAATCTGTACTTGTCCATTCTTAATGTTCCTTAATAAATCTGGATACAATCCAGACTTGGTATCTAAGTAATTATCATCACGATTTGGTCCACAGGGAAATACGGATGGCATTAACTTTACCAGCCTTGTATGTATTCTACCTTGGAAGGAACTCCTCACATCCAAGGTTACAAATTCCGCAATATCCACTTCTCCATAATATGCTACTTGAAAGGAGACTACCTCATTTTGAAATGCAGATAGCTGGACATCTTTTAGATCATCCATAGGCTCTTTTGTAGGAAATACTTTCGTCAAGGAACTGACGCATTTAATTTTACAATTCTCCATATATACCTCATTTCTGCATAAATTTATCATATCAAACTTAGAAAAGAAAAAAGTTATTTAATTAATTTTTACCCAGTCATTCATACATTCATCAAATCGTTCTATAGTAACTATATTATCCATGAATTTGTATTGTACACGAATTACTGTATTATCCTGCTCCACCTTAAAATAGCCTTTATTGGAAGACCCACTTCTTGGAAAACGGTCATAACAATAGGTAGCAGATAGGGTTCCATAGGTTGAAACAGCATAGTCAAACTCTCCTGCAAAAGGAAGAATCATCGAAAGTGTATAAGTATTATCACCTATATAGTACATTCTTGTAAGTTCACTATTAGAGTCATTCTCAGTTGCACCTACATGTGGCTGGAAGCTACCATAGACAACAACTTTCTCTGGAAGTTTCATACCAGTATCCTCATCATAGGTATCTTTTGCACCATAATCTAATAGATTAACCGGATTACCTGCTTTTTTACGTAGTTCATCTCCCATATTCCAAAGCTTCTTAATGGTTTCTTCTTGGCCAAATCCCATGGGACATTCAGCACTCTTTGTATTGATCTGGTAATAGTCCTGATAATCCATCTCACCATTATCTGCACGCTTCATGTGAACAGCCGCTCTTCCTAAGCTTCTACGGAAGGGTACTTCAAAATAGGCATTCACATTATTAATGGCAGTCCACTTATAAGTATACTCCAAGAAGTGTCTCTGACCTTCCTCATCTTGGTTTGCAAACCATCCAATTTGGTCATAGCCCCACCAATCCTTCCATGCCCGCTCCTCATAGCTATAGTCTGAGAAGTCGGAAAGGACTTTTCCACCCCAGTTATCATATTCCATCAAATAAGGCATGGTTTCTGCACTCCAGCCATTGGGGTTTAATCCTCCTTCACTATAGCCTTCTCGTACAAGAACTAGCTTTTCTCCCTTCCGATCCAAAACAGGATATCTTGTGTAAGGCATCGCATTGTAATCTAACAGCAGCTTACCTCTAATGTTTATTCCATGGCTATGAGCATCTAATAGCACCTTATGGCGTCTTGCATGTTTAGTAGCATAATCACGAATCATAGTAATCAGCTCCGCCATTTTAACCATACCTCGGTCATTTGCCGTGTACAGATGAATTTGTCCCAGATGTAATGCCTCATATCCAGCATCAATATACCTGGTGGCACGGTAGTAGAACCACATCCTAGACTCTAGACGGCTCATATCTGGAATCGCTTCCACATCTCCACCACCAAAGGCTGGTGGATTTTCTGGAAAACACATATCCTCAAAGCGGAAGCAGCGGTCTTCCGGCTCCAATCCAAAAGCTTCAAATACATACTTAGGCACTTTAACAGTTTCTACCTGATGATATATAATTTCAAAAACACATGCCTGCAAAATAATCTCCGAATCTACTTCATGAATTCTATCTGCAAGATATTTTGACTTTTTAAAATGTTCCTCATCATCCGGATCCGGCTCCCAAACACCAGATGCCCTACCAATAAACTTGACACCCATATTTTTGATTGCTCTAAGATCATCTTCTAAGGTCTTCGTATGTATGAAAAAAGCTGCCGTCACTGATCTCGATAAATAATTCTCAAGAACCTCTTTTTCAATGGTAGTATCAAATGTATAATTCTTCATAGTAAAACTCCTTTCTAAGAATTCTATATTGCTATGATAGATTTCTATTTATTACTTATTAAAAATTGGTTTTGCTAAATTGCACCAATAAAGTAAATCCCAAGTAATATGAAACATGTTTTAATAAGCAACTGTATGAGGTCGTTGGTACAACCACGTATTTTGTGGTTTAACCATTTGTATTTTGTGGTCTTACGTACCACTACATACTTCAACCAATCATTGTTTACAATGATTTTCATTGTTTACAATGATTT
>JAAYSQ010000250.1 GCA_012523925.1 Clostridiales bacterium | reverse complement strand
TAATTCCATTTTAGCAAATATGTTATTCACTGTACCTAAGGAAGCGGAATTAAAAGAAATAGAAACTGGAACAAATTAGAGAGAAACGAAACAAAATATTAAAAAGGGTGGGGTGTTAAGAAATATAAGAGGAGGTTATTATATGGCTAAATATGAGAAAATAGTAAAAGGTGAATACCATGAAATAGTTAAAACAACTCAAACAATGATGGAACATTATAGAATGAAATTATTTGAGCATAGTGAAGCAAGTTTTGATGATGTTGAGGTTACAGTAATGGTCTATAAAAAGTTTCATATCAGAAATATGAGCAAGGCAGTATTAAATATAACCCTTGTTGGCAAAGGTGACACTACTTATTTAACAGCAATAATTTACGGAGGTGGACAAGGAATAGCTCTAGACTATGATAATGGACCGGAAGAGGATATGCTTGAATTTTTGCAAAAATGCTTTGATCAAATAATATAATTTTACAATATCATGACAAACTATTGCTATTACAACTTATTTGGATTTTAGTACATTTAATTCAATGTTTAAAAGTATTTATAATAATAGTGTATTCATATTAAAACATTTAATCTATATTCTTATAATAAAAGATTGCAATCTGCGTGCGATCCCGAAGATTTAATTTCTCAAGAATAGTACTAATATTATTGCGGATAGTACCTTCACTAAGAAATAGGGTTTCTGAAATTTCTTTGTTGGAGAGGCCGTCCGCTATTTTAGTTATAATCTCAAATTCTCTTTCGCTAATACCATATCGTTCAAAGTTTACTGATTTATCAGCTTTACTCATAAGATTCGGAAGCTTCGTAATAATTTCATTTCCATAGACATTCTGTCCTGCGGCTACGGCTTTGATAGAAGGGATGATGCTTTCGTAGTTCTGCTTTAACATATAGCCCTTTGCGCCAATATTTAGTGCTTTGATGATATAGTCATCATCTAGAAATGTGGTTAGGTATAGAATTTTTGCTTCTGGGTATTCCTTTAGTATGATTTCACCAGCTTCCAAGCCACTCATTGGTTCCATTCGGATATCCATAAGAAGAACATCAGGAAGAAATTTGCGGTACAGAGTAACCCCTTCCATACCACTATTACCTGAGCCGACAACTTCAATTTCTTTATCTGCAGAAAGTATGATCTTCAGTGAAGAGCATACCAATTTATCATCATCAACTAATAAAACTTTCATATTGTTAACCTTGCCTTTCTTCTTAGTTGTCTAAAATTTTAAAAATTAGGTTATTGCTAAATCAGAAATTCACACTTTATAGTGAATAAATGAGGATTTCTTATTCTAAATATCATTGTTCTGTGGATAACTTCCAAGTTTATAAGCAACAAATATTTATTCATTTACTTGCCTATCACTTCTTAATTGTTGGCAGTAGTCTTTGGGATGGTTATAAAAAGCTTAAATCCCTGATCGAAGGATAAATTAATATTGCCATCAAACCCTTTTACACGTTCAAAGATATTACGTAATCCCATACTACTACCAAAGTCCTGCCTTTCTATCATTTCAGTCAAGGATTTTTGTTGTTGCTTGCTAAGTGTCCCATTATCCTGGATTATTAGCTGATATATTGCAGGATGCTCCCGTAGTAAGATTGAAACTCTAGTCGCATTAGAATGTCTCATTACATTTGCTAGGGATTCTTTGACGATAGCAATCAGACTATGCTTTATTGGCAGGGGCGGAGGATTTTTAATATCATACTCATAACTGATATGGCATGCTGTGAAGTCTTTCACCAAGCGATCAAGTTGCTGATATAGATCAATAGATTCGTCGTACATATGGTGAATGCTGTTACGGATTTGATCCATACCTTGGGAAATGGATTCTTTTAGTGAAGATAAGCCATCCCGGATGGGTTCCTCCTTTGCAATAATAAGCATGGCACCGATTTGCAATAAGGAACGGGAGAGAAGGTGACCAATGTTATCGTGGATTTCTTTGGATATACGGTTTCTCTCGTTCAAGGTTGCAAGGTTAATCTGTGCATCCTGATTTGCAAGCAGGTCTTTATTCTTTGCCTCCAATTCTAGAGATATATGGGTGGAGACATCTCTAAGTTCGTAGTAATCCATTTGTAGTTTATTTAATCGATCTGTCTTAAATCGAAGTATATAGGCAGCCGTAGTAAAGCCAACCGACACAAGAACGGTAGCGCTGGAATATTCCGGCATATGAACTAGAAGTAATATTGGTAAAGTGGCAACTACCCATTGATTTCTATTTAACAAAACATCATATAAAACAAATGGCAGAAATACGATATATTCCGGTTGAAAGAAGCAAATGGCGGCAAATAGCAAGCTGCCAACAAGTCGAACTCGTCCGTCTTCAAAATAGATAAAGAAACAGCCCAGTGCTAGAGTAATAAGGATAGGAATAATCGCAAGGTTACTATCGGTACGAAAAAGATAGAAAGCAGTACAACCTAGGAATAATAGAATTTTATCAATAATTTCGTACATAGCGGCTCCTTTATAATATATTATAAAACTGGTATATACAGACAAAACTGCAATTAAATTTAGTATTACATGAGAGATAAATTCTGTCAAATAAATTTAACGGAGGTATTCCTTTGTTTCCCTTGCTATGTCATTTGACAAGATGCTATAATCTAATCCGATAGAATAATGTAGAAATTGCATTACTGATTTTATATATGGTGATTTCATATGGCAAGTCATAGAAGTAAGGAAGAAAGGTAGGTATTTATATGAGAATATTAGCGGAAGATACAATGGCAATTGTGATTGATTTTCAGGAAAGGTTGATGCCGGTAATCCGAAATCATGAGCAGCTTATTCATAATTCTGAGATATTGATGAAGGGGCTAAAAGTCCTAGGTGTACCAATGTTAGTTACACAGCAGTATACCAAAGGACTCGGTATGTCGGTGGAGCCTATTACCGCTGTGTTTGGTGATGAATTTACTTATTACGATAAAACAACTTTTAGCTGTCTCGACGATGAGAATATTCGTAAAGCAGTTGAAGGAATGGGTAAGAAGAATGTAATTGTTTGTGGTGCGGAAGCGCATATATGTGTATTACAGACTGTGATTGATTTGATTGATATGGGTTACAACGTAATCTTGGTAGAGGACTGTATCGGGTCTCGCAAGGAGAAAGACTACGAGACAGCGCTTCGAAGAGCTATGGTGGAAGGAGCTATTCCAGCTACTTATGAATCAATTCTTTATGAGCTTACTAGAGTTTCAAAGACCGATAAATTTAAAGAAATATCTAGATTAACAAAATAAAAATTATGGTTCCGCCCTGCATCGACATAGTGAAACATTGTCCGATCAAGGTTTCATCGGTCAATGGTTCTAAGGTGATATCAGGGCCGAACTTTAAGTAATTGAATATTCATTCTATTTTAGGTTACAGCGCATTTCAGATCTTTTTAATTTGGAAATGTTACTGTAACCTTTTATTTTGCTTTTGTTTTACTTATTTACCATTACAGCTATCATTTTATATGAAAGTAAAGTGACAAATGTCATTATAATACGTGACGCACTTCACTTGGATTGGAAATTGGGTTTTAGTATAGTAAGTTTAAGAAAAATGAATGGTTAATTTAAGTCAGCATTAAAATTGCTTTTTAATCTTTAGGCTTTTTAAAATATGTACACTCGCAAATTTCGTGCTAAGACCATAGTTTGCCGGTTTTAAAGAAAGGTAGGATATTAGTATGATAGTAAAAGTAGAAGGTTTAGTAAAACGATATGATCAGTTAGTGGCACTTGATTATTTGGATCTAGAGGTACAGGAAGGTGAGATTTTTGGGTTGTTAGGACCGAATGGTTCTGGCAAGACAACAGCAATCAATTGCATCCTTTCCTTGCTCAAATACGATAAGGGCAAGATTGAAATCTTTGGAAAACCTATGCATCCAGATGCCTACGACATTAAGAAGGACATTGGTATCATTATGCAGAATGTAGCAGTCTTTGATGAGCTTACGGTATATGAGAATATTGCTTATTTCTGTAGTCTTTATATAAAGGATAAAGCGGAAGTTAAAAGACTTACCCAGGAAGCAATTGATTTTGTCTCCCTTGAGGATTATAAGAAATTTTATCCAAAGAAACTCAGTGGAGGTTTGCTTAGAAGATTAAATATTGCTTGCGGCATTGTTCATAAGCCTAAGTTAATCATCCTTGACGAGCCGACCGTAGCGGTAGACCCTCAGAGTCGTAATAAGATTCTGGAAGGAATAAAGAAGCTGAACCAAGAAGGTGCTACAATTATTTACACCTCTCACTATATGGAAGAGGTTGAGCAGATTTGTAGTGATATCGCCATTATCGATAAGGGTAGAGTTATTGCAAAGGGCACCAAAGAGGAACTAAAGGCCATGATCTCAACTGGAGAGAAAATCACGATAGAGGTTTACCAAATAAAAGAGTCACACCTTAATGACATTAAGGCAATGCCGAATATTTTAAGTGTAGAGTATGACAATCATCTGCTAAGGATCAAATCCGGTCGTGGCAAGAATAATTTGGTTG
>JAAYSQ010000249.1 GCA_012523925.1 Clostridiales bacterium | reverse complement strand
TTCTTAACAAATATTAATCTTATATCTATTTAGACCAGTTCATATAAATTCTTTGATTTAAACCTTTTATTTTGGGATATTTTTCATTTTTTCGATTAAACTCTGAAAAACCCAGTTTCTTATATAATCTATAGGCAGCATGGTTAGTATCTGCTACATCTAGGATATATTGCCGATATGGTAGTTTTTCATAACATACCGAAACAGTTCTGTACAAACACCTTTTCCGCGTGCCGACTCACTTGTAGCAACACATTCAATGTAAGTTATATCATCCGGATAGGCTAATGGAGTATTAAATTCTTTATTTAACAAATAATATGCCAAATTCCCCTTTATAAAGCCAAGACCTTTTTTCATGGTATCTTTTTCTATATGCATGGCACGCTGTCGGTTATTTGCGCAAGCAAGTATACCCACAATCTGTCCGTCCATTTCAGCCAAATAAAAAACATCAGCACAAAACGTGTTTTTAGAAAAACCAGTTGCTTTTGCCGGGCAGGAATATACTTATTTTAGCCTTTATAATTACTCTTCTTATAAGGGTTATGCTCCCAGCGGGTGCAGCACCCTAACAGCAATATTCTCCGGTGATACTTATGAATACTGGAAAAGCAAAAAAGAAAGTGGAGAATACAAATCTGAAAAGGAAAAGTTCACAAAGTTAATAATAAATTTACTGGAGAAATATTTACCGCAAACCTCTGGCAAAGTGTCTGTAATAGATGTAGCCACACCACTTACATATGAACGATACTGTGGAACAAAGCATGGCTCATGGATGACACTTATGGAGGCAGGCGATAAAATGATTAACTATCCTGCTACTTCTGAAAATATTAGTAATCTATACTTTGCCGGTCAAAGAATACAACCTCCAGGTGGATTACCTATTGCCCTGGATACTGGTCGAAAAGCGGTACAATATCTTTGCAAAGATAAGGACCTGGTATTCCAAGGAAATATACAATAAATTTTAATATGGACCCATAAAAGAGACAATTATTGCTCCCATCTGTGGATTTAGTTCAATTCGGAATGTTTATTATTGCATTGCTGACATTTATTTATCTAATATGTCACTCACATAAAAAAACCTTCCCTGTACTTGACGGTCAGGAAGGTTTTTACATTTTTGCTCACGGTCAACCACTCTGTAGCGATTGCCTTTTATAATAACAATATTATAGCAGATTATCACAATATTGCTAGTGCTATGAAGTAAATCTTTCTACTCAAGATACTCCTCAACCACCATCTTCTTCCCATCCGTCATAATAGTAATAGCTCCACTTTCATATGTTATAACCACTTCACTTCCCACTTCATCCAATCTATCCAATAACTCAATATGAGGATGACCATACCTATTAGCCTTTCCACAAGAAATTAAAGCTAGCTCAGGCTTAGCAATTTGTAGAAATCCTTCCGAGGTTGAGTATTTAGATCCATGATGGGCTACCTTTAAGATATCATAGTCGTATGGATACGTTGCCATTAGTATAGCTTCCCCATCCTTTTCAAGATCTCCAGTGAGTAATAAATCAAATTCTACAAAAGAAACACTTAATACCATAGAGTATGAATTCTTCGAAGATGGCACATACTCCATGGATGGATGCAGGCAGGTAATCTTTAGTTCCCCATCACTTAGTAAATCTCCTTTACTGAAATAATTAACATTGATACCTGAGCTCTTTGCTAATTCCTCTAGCCCCACATAGGCTTCCTCTTTATACGAATGAAGCAAGTACGGTAACAGCAAATTATGTATCTTAATTTTTCCTTCTTGCATTAATTCCTTCAGGCCACTGATGTGATCTTGATCCGTATGTGATACAAAAACATAGTCAATATGGTCGACACCATTTGATAATAGAAATGGTTGTATACGGTACTTTCCTACACTTTTTGTATCCAAACTACCGCCATCGATCAAATAGGTGGTACCCCTTTCCGTTTCCATAAAAATCGCCTCCCCCTGCCCAACATCCAGCATTGTTATTTCCAGTCCAACATTCCTATCCGGAAGGATTAGAATTAATAAGGCAATAGGCAAGAGGAAAATAAGCCTCTTTTTCTTGTATCTATGAACACTCCAGTGGAAAAACAGCAATAGAGCAAGATATAACAGGATGCGAGGTATATCCGGCCTACCAATAGTGACTAGATGCTTGGGAAGCGAGGCTCCAATACCACATATCCACTCGTAGAAGCGTAGGATATAACTGCTAGCACCTATGCAGAATACTCCAATCGGCATAGCGATAGTTCCCGCGACTCCAGCTATAAGAGCTGTTAGAAGTAGTAAGGAAGATAAAGGTAGAAGGAGAAGATTAATGAATACACTATATATCGGAAGTTGATAGAAGTAGAACAGAACAAATGGCATAGTAGCTATCTGTGCACTAATACTGACATATATTTCACCGAGTACTGGTTTAGAGGAAAAGAGTTTTTGAAAACAAGGAAGTAACACAGCCATTCCAAAAACCGCACTGAAGGATAGTTGAAAACCCACATTAAACAGTTGTATTGGATTGCCTAACAGAATTAGAAATGCACTAAGAGAAATTGCAGAAAGCATATCATAAGTTTTGCCAAAGATTGCAGAAAGTAATAATAAAACCATCATAATTACAGAGCGAACGGTTGACACACTGAAATTAGTTAGTGCTCCATAACTATAAAGAAATATAATTGCCAGTATAATTGAAAGGGTAAAAGGAAACTTCAAGCGCTTTAAAAGTTTATAGATTGCCATGCCAAGTAAAGAGACATGAAGTCCTGAGATAGACAAGATATGGGAAATGCCATTTTGTTGATATAATTCATTGATCCCATCATCAAGAAGATATTTTTCACCAAGAAGCATCGCGATGATTGTACCAGCTTCTTTCTCGGTTAAGATGTTTCGATAAACATGTATCAAATTTTGTTTCATACGAGATAAAAAATCGTAATAAGGAGAATGCTCTTGATTCGTAATTCGAATCTCATCCGCCATTACTTTATAATCGATATTTTGTGTCTGATAGTATAATTTTTCATTGAATTGGCCTGGATTGGTAGCCTGAGAAAATTTCTTTATTTGACCATAGACGGTAATTCCATTACCTATGCGATAATTTTGTTCACCTGAGCAATAGATAAGGACATTTTCACAGTGATAAGCTTCCTCTTCTGATAGATAAACGGTAATATTCGATGCATATAAGCTTAGCCCCCATGATTTCTGAACAATCTGAGTTATGGTTCCAGAAAGCCTACACTCTGCCTCTTCTTCAAATACCCACTCCAGTGCAGGCACTTTCATCTGTTCTGTCATCGCCATAAATCCAAGGAGTAATATAATAGGAAGAGACCATAGGAAACAATCGTGACGATTTACATACTCCTTAGCCAGGTGAAAGAATAAAAGATAGATTATAGAAAACGCCGCTAACATCAGTAATAATACAATGACTATCTCGATCTTATACCATGCTAACAGCGTTCCCATGATAAATGCCCCTAGCACCCAGACCAGTGGCCGTTTAACCAAACAATACCCCCTTTATTTTGCGCTTTCAATCAAGGTCAAATTCCGTTCAAAATATACATCAAAAGGAAAACCCTCACGGTAAGTAGGAATTGACTCTCCATTAATCAGAAATTGCACTTTACTTATATTTCGTTTCGGTAATTCTACTAGACTATTTACTACGGAATATATGGCAGTCTCATTAGTTATCTCCGGTATTTTATCTAGAAATTTTTCATTAAAATCGACGTAACAGATACCTTCCTTAGTCGTGACATTAAGTAGTGTTGTTCCCTCCGGAATGGTAGGAAACATTCCTACTTCCGTAGGACCATTGATCAACTGCTTAATTACTAATTCTTCTATTGTTCCCGTTCCGTTATAATTGATATTAGTATTGTAATCAATTAAACCGGTACCTTCCTCATTAGCAAAATATAAAGACACTTGGTAGTTGGTTTCAGATTCAATACTTTCGATAAAGTCATTTGCGGTCATTAATCCCACCACAACTCCATTGGAATCAATTAAAGGCTGATCGTTGACATAAAACTCTACGTATTCCACCTCTTTAATTTGACAAAGGGTTTTCACAATGGTTGCTCTACATAGTACTTCTGGGATACCAATTAGTGTACTATAATTGGTATCGAAGTTGATTGTTAATCTTCCATCTTCGCTATAATTGATATCCTTAACACTAACATTTTCCGGTAAAGCATTCCTGTAAAGCGTTGTTTGTGGCGGTTGTCGGAGCATCTGTAGTAATTCTTCTATTTGATGCTCAATCGTATCAGATGTCATCGTATAACTTTCGCTAACCATTTGTGATGTTTTGGAATCAATATAATATATATTAATACCATCGCTAAGCTCCGTTTGCTCCTTCTTATTTGAAACTGAACATCCGGTAAACAATATCATAATTAGCATAAACAATTGCAATGCTATTCTTTTCTTCATAAATAATCCTTTCACATTTCCTATCTTTAATAGCCTTTTGAATATGCGCGCATTTATTATTCATATTCATGGCAAATAGAATTTGATTTTGATACTGGAATCATGATTATGATGTATCTTATTATGAAATATAGTTCAGAGGTATCCGGACATTAAAGGTTGTCCCTTCCCCTTCTTTACTATATACACGAATCGCACCTCGATGCATCTGGATTACATTCCTCGTAATTGCAAGTCCCAATCCTGTACCTCCAGATTCCCGGGATCTGGCTTTATCTACTC
>JAAYSQ010000248.1 GCA_012523925.1 Clostridiales bacterium | reverse complement strand
CTCACCAAGCTGATCTAATATTTCTTCAAAGATTCCCTGATAATGAAACTTCACCAAGCGATTACCATCCTCAACCACACCGAGAACTTCTCCAATTAATATTCCATTACCGAAACTGATTTTCGTACCGGGTTTTGCTTTCTTTCCTGGTTTCACCAGGGTCTCCCAAACGTCATCTTCCCCTCTTTTCAAAAGCAAAAGTTCAATCTTTGCTCCATGAACATTCTCTTCCCCAGGAGTAATCTGCTCACGCATTTTCTCTCCAATTAATCTAGCAGGAATTACTTTCGTATTATTTAATACCAAGCAATCCCCCTGTCTTAAATACTGCTTAATATTCTTAAAAACGGTATGCTCTGTTGTACCGGTTAATTTATCTAGGACCAGTAATTTTGAACTAGAACGATCCTCTAATGGATCCTGCGCAATCAATTCCTCTGGTAAATCATAATAAAAATCCTGTTTCGTTAGTAACTTTTCATCCTTCATTTTGCAATCTTCTTTCTTTAATTTCTAATTTCTATATTACTCCTAACCAATTCGTTAATGATCGGAATCTTTATTTTCATGTCTGCCAAATATTATACTGTTTTTCATATTAAAAATCCATACAATAAATGAAAACGTAGTCAAACAATGTTTCTCTGTATTCATACAGATCTAAACTATAGCAATATTTTATTGGTAAATCAATATTTTTATTGGTATAACCAATATTTTATAAGATTTGTTACAAATTCTCACTTCTTCGGAATGAAATTAGTTTTTACTAATATAATTGTTATAAAACAAGAACGAGCTATCCAAAAATAATTTTACATTTTTCACATTTTGTAAATCTACATAGAAATGGGGGTATATGATGATTGAGAAAGAGCTGCTTAAAATCAATAACCTTGTAACATCGTTCCGAATTAACGGCAAATATTATCCTGCCGTTGATGGGGTATCCTTGCGCGTAAAAGAGAATGAGGTATTTGCCATAGTCGGTGAGTCAGGATGCGGTAAAAGCGCACTGGCTCTTTCTATTATGAACCTACATAATCCGGCATTTACAAAAATAGAAGGGAAAATCTTTTTTAAAGGGCAGGATCTACTTAAATTAAATCTTACAGAATTAAATAAGATACGTGGCAGAGATATCGGGATGATATTTCAAGATCCGCTTACGGCACTAAATCCCCTTATGAAGATTGGCGCACAAATCGAAGAGAGTCTTACTTTTCACACAAATTTAAGTGGTAAGGAGAAGCAAAGACGTGCTATGGAACTACTAGAGGGCGTGGGTATCGAAAACC
Organism: Clostridiales bacterium; assembly: GCA_012523925.1. Classification (GTDB taxonomy): domain Bacteria; phylum Bacillota; class Clostridia; order Lachnospirales; family Lachnospiraceae; genus Mobilitalea. The sequence goes on along the minus strand of JAAYSQ010000248.1, from coordinate 4,881 downwards.
CGTCACTCACCTACGACCAATTTCCCCATGAACTTTCCGGTGGTATGCGTCAAAGGGCAATGATCTCGATTGCACTTGCTTGCAAGCCTTCCCTTGTAATCGCTGATGAACCAACAACAGCTTTGGACGTAACCATTCAGGCACAAATACTTGATTTATTAAAGAAATTACAAAAAGAAATAAAATCGGGTATTATCCTTATCACCCATGACTTAGGTGTTGTTGCTGAAATGGCAGATCGGGTTGCTGTTATGTATGCAGGTCAGATTGTGGAAACCGCCGATGTCCATGAGTTGTTTTCTAATCCGCTTCATCCTTATACTAGGTCCCTAATGGCTTCCATGCCTAGCAAAGCCTCCGGCGATACGCAGGAAGATAGACTTCATGTGATTCAGGGTATGGTTCCATCCCTACTCTTGCAGAAACGGGATGGCTGTCGTTTTTCACCGAGAATACCATGGATTGCCTCCTACTATCATGAGGAAAATCCCGTATACCACGAGGTACGCCCAGGTCACCATGTTCTATGCACCTGCTTCCGTCATTTTCATTTTAAAGAAGAAAGGAGAAAGAGCCGTGTCATTACTTGAAATCAAAGATCTTAAAGTCTATTATCCCATCCGGGGAGGAATTTTGGGCCGGACAATTGGCTATGTCAAGGCTGTAGACGGCATCTCCTTCACGATTGAAGAAGGGGAAACCCTGGGATTGGTAGGCGAATCAGGCTCCGGTAAAAGTACGACCGGGAAGGCAATTATCGGACTTGAGAGAATAACGCAGGGGCGGATACTATTTGCCGGTGAGAATATTACTAAATATGTTGGAAAAAATCATTCCCCTTATCGAAGGGGCGTCCAGATGATTTTCCAGGATGTCTACTCATCTCTAAATCCAAAGAAGAGAGTACTTGATATTGTTGCAGAACCTCTTCGCAACTTTGAGACCTTGACTAAGGCAGAGGAACGAAAAAGGGTTGATGAACTATTAGATATCGTCGGTCTGTCTCCAGAGACAGCAATCAAATATCCCCATGAATTCTCCGGTGGACAACGACAAAGAATTGGTATTGCCAGGGCAATCGCCCTAAGACCTAGGCTCATTATTGCAGATGAACCTGTTTCCGCATTGGATTTATCGGTACAGGCTCAGGTACTGAACTATATGAAGGACATCCAGCAGCACTTTAAACTTGCTTATTTGTTTATATCCCACGATCTAGGTGTCGTTCAGCATATGTGCTCAAATATTGCTATTATGCATCGTGGGCGCTTCGTTGAGCAAGGTAACAAAGAAGACATTTTTAATAATCCCGTACATATTTATACCAAACGACTCATTGCTGCTATTCCAGATATGGATCCCAGTAAAAGGGAGGAAACGCAAGTTTTCCGTGATCAAGTTTCTCTGGAGTATGATCGGAACTTCCATAAATACTATACTGCTAAGAACCAGGTGTATGATTTGAAGAAATTAAGCGACAATCATTATGTCGCTTTACCATAGAGAGTAGGTGATCATATGTGGAAAACAATTGTTAGAAGAATATTAATCCTAATACCACAAATTTTTATCATTAGTCTGTTGGTTTTCCTATTAGCAAACTTTATGCCGGGTGATGCTCTCACGGGTAAAATTGACCCCAATACATCGCCGGCACGCCTAGAGGAACTGCGTCAGCAATGGGGCTACTACGATCCCTGGTACATAAAATACGGCCGCTGGTTAGGGAATGCCTTGCAGGGAGACTTAGGAGAAAGTACAGCTTACAAGATCCCTGTGACGCAACTGATTGGAGAACGGGCAATGAATACCTTCTGGCTATCCCTAGTAACCACAATTTTAATGTATATTATCGGAATTATACTTGGCATCCTTTCCGGCCGCTATAACGAGCGGCTACCTGACAAAATTATTGTATTCTATACCTTTATCGCCCTGGCTATGCCCTCAATAATCTTTGGTCTGATTAATATATTTGTATTTGCCTTCAAACTAAAATGGTTCCCTATGGGAGGCAGTGTCGATGTTAAATATATTGCCGGCACATTACCGTATATACTTAATCGAATTTACCATATGATACTTCCGGCATTAACTGGCGCTCTACTCTATACCGTTGGTATTATTCAATACTTAAGAAGTGAAATCATTGATTATAAAATTTCAGATTTTGTAGTGACCGCACGATCCAAAGGGGTCCCGGAGAAGACCGTTTATTCCAGACATATCTTCCGTAACGCTCTTCTACCAATTGCCTCCTCCATGGGATACGAAATCGCTTTTCTGCTTAGTGGTTCTATCTTTATTGAAAATGTCTTTTCCTACCCAGGAATGGGAAATTTATTCTTGGAATCAATTCTGCGAAGAGATTATGCGGTAGTAAATGCCTTAATAATTCTATTCGCGGTACTAACGGTTCTTGGTACACTGCTGTCCGATATTATTATGTCCATAGTGGATCCTAGAATCCGAATCAAATAGGAAAGGAGTTTGCAAGGTGGAGAAAAATAAAGAAAAAACTGCCCATAGTACCAAAGCGAAAGCCATACCAAAAGCCTCCAGCCAGCCCCCATCTTTCGCCAGGCTAGTCTGGAAGGAAATACTTCATGATAAATTTGCATTGGTTTCCTTTATACTTTTTTTAGCTATAATGTTCACCGTATTTATTGGTTCTACATATGCTGATGCAGGGGAAGCAGTAAAAGTAAATTTAAGATTAATGAATCTGCCCCCCTCTAAAGAATTTCCATTAGGAACAGATGCATCCGGACGTGATATGCTAACACAGCTCTTCCTAGGAGCGAGAAACTCAATACTGATTGCTTTTGGCGTAACGATATTATGTGGCATTATAGGTATATTTGTAGGTTTAGTATCGGGCTTTTATGGTGGCCGAATCGATAATATTATTATGAGAATTCTCGATTTCCTAGCAATGCTTCCTACTTTAATGTTAATTATAGTAATCGTTTCGCTAGTCCCCAAATATAATGTATTTACCTTTATTATGGTTATGACAGCGTTTGGGTGGATCGGGAAGGCTAGACTAATTCGAGCTAAGACCTTACAACAGAGTAGCCTAGATTATGTTCAGGCTTCAAAAACCTTAGGTACTAAAAATATCGTTATCATGTTCCGTGAGGTACTTCCCAATATTGCCTCTCTCATTATCGTAAATCTGACTTTAAATCTAGCAGCAAACATGGGACTAGAGACCGGACTGACTTTTTTGGGATTTGGACTACCTTTTAATACACCAAGCCTGGGAACCTTAATTCGGTATGCATCAATTCCTGAAAACATGCAAAAAAGATATTGGCAATGGCTACCGGCATCCTTACTAATTGTAGTAATGATGCTATGTATAAATTTTGTTGGGCAGGCTGTTAAACGGGCAGCGGATGCCAAACAAAGAGTAGTATAAATGATATGAAAAGGAGTGACTGTATGAAGAAAGTAATCACCGTATTAACGTTGGTAATTTTAATCGTCTCCGCTTTATACGGATGTTCAAAAAGCAAAGACAATGGCGATAAACCAACACCCCCTACTACTTCCACTAGTGGAGATTCTACTAAGAAAGAGGAAAAAGATACTAAAGAAGAGACCAAAGCAGAACCCACTACAGCTCCGATTGAGGAAGCTGCAGAACAGGCTTCCCTATTCCCAGAGGAAGTGGTGAATGATAACCCAAGTATAGAAGGAGGAATACTTAATGTTGCACTAGTTTCAAGCTCTGCATTTGCTGGTGTATTAAATCCTTGCTTCTATGAAGACAATTACGATGCCCAAATATTAGACTGGTTTACTGAACCAATCATTAGCTACGACGAAAACTTCGTCGCAGACCAGGACGGAGCTGCAACCTATGAATATGATGTGGACGCGAAAACCATTACCTTACATATGCGTGAAGGTGTAAAATGGCATGATGGTGAACCGGTAACGCTGGATGACCTTGTATTTGCTTACGAAGTCATCTGCCACAAGGATTATCAAGGACTTCGCTATGGTGAATCCGAAATGAATGTTGTAGGCGTTGACGAATACCACGCAGGAACCGCTGACAAGATATCAGGATTGGAGCTATCCGAAGATGAAATGACCTTAACAATACATTTCAAGGAATTCTACCCATCTATTCTAGTAGGTGGTTTCTGGACCAGTCCAATACCAAGACATTACTATGGTGATATACCTGTTAAGGAAATGGCTGCCCACGAGAAAACCCGTTCCAAACCAATCGGTTACGGAGCCTACAAGGTAAAGAATATTGTTCCGGGAGAATCCGTTGAATACGAACGTTTTGATGATTACTGGATGGGCAAACCGAAATTAGATGGCGTTATTGTTACAGTTGTTAACCCTGATTTAGTACCTGCAGCAATGCAAGAAGGTAGATTTGACATCGCAGAATTCAGCGCACAGCAATATCCACATTATCAAAATCCAACAAACTATCAGTATATTGGATACGTACAAACTGTATTTAGTTATACTGGATTTAAACTTGGAAAATGGGATCAGGATAGATCAGAGAATATCTATAATCCAGATTCTAAGATGGCAGACCTTAACCTTCGTAAGGCGGTTGGTTATGCGATTGATAACGATACCCTTGCAAAAAACATCTATAACGGTCTTCGTTTCTTAGCCACTACGGTAATCACACCAAGACATGGCTCTTACCAATATGATAAACTAGAAGGCTATACCTATAATCCAGAACTAGCAAAACAATTACTGGATGAGGCTGGCTATATCGACGTCGACGGTGATGGTTTCCGCGAAGATCCAAACGGAGAACAATTTACAATTACATGGGCAAGTATGGATGGTCAAGATGCAGACATCATCGCACAGTTCAAGATTCAATGTTGG
>JAAYSQ010000247.1 GCA_012523925.1 Clostridiales bacterium | reverse complement strand
TAGATACGCAGGGAGAAGATGGCTATCTTAATGCCTATTTTACTGTAGTGGAACCTGAAGCAAGATTTACAAGAAGAACGGATCATGAATTATATTGTGCTGGTCATTTGGTAGAAGGGGCAATTGCCTATGCGAAGGCAACCGGTAAGACCGCTATGTTAGAAGTGGCAAAAAGGTATATTGATCTTATAGACCGTGTATTCCGAATAGAACATTCAGCAAAGTTTGATACACCAGGACATCAGGAAATTGAACTTGCCTTGTTTAAGCTTTACGATTATACCGGAGAAGAGCGCTATAAGGCATTGGCTGAATATTTTATTAATACCCGTGGTACAAGTGACCGGGATGAAACCTATAGCTTTACCGACCAAGAACATATGCAGTCCCATCTTCCGGTTCGCGAGCAACGAACTGCGGAAGGCCATTCGGTGCGGGCACTCTATCTTTATAGTAGTATGGCTGATATGGCATTAATCAATAACGATGCAGGGTTATATAAGGTTTGTAAAGATCTTTTTATGAATATAGTAAATCGGCGTATGTACATAACTGGCGGTGTTGGTTCAACTAATCGGGGAGAGTCCTTTACTTTTGACTATGATTTACCTGAATACACCTCTTATAATGAAACATGTGCATCCATTGCCCTTGCCATGTTTTGCCGTAGAATGTGGTTGATTGAGCCGAATAGTATTTATGCGGATTGTGCTGAGCGTGCTTTGTATAATACGGTTCTTAGCGGAATTTCTTTAGCCGGAGACAGTTTCTTCTATGAAAATCCGCTATCAACCAATCCATACCGTAATTCCTTTAATGATTCTAGGCCGCAAGGGTTGAAAGAACATTTACCGATTTTAGAGCGAGTAAAAGTATTTGATTGCTCCTGTTGCCCCCCAAACTTATTACGTGCGATAGGTTCAATCGCTGATTATATGTATTCTGTAGCAGATAATGTAATTTATGCACATTGCTATATGGATGCGAAGGGCACCATACCATTGCAAGAAAAAAATGTAAAGTTAGAACAAAAAACAAAATACCCTTATGATGGTTGCATCGAAATTACAACGCAAACGGAAGGAGATTATACTTTAGCTTTACGAATTCCAAGCTGGGCTGAAGAAGCGGAGATAATAATTAATGGTGAAACGGTATCTCCTCCTATTATTAAAGGATATGCGTATTGTAAGCGTTACTGGAAGACAGGCGATCAAGTAATCTTAGATTTGAAGATGGATGTTAAAGTATTTGAAGCTAATTCAAAAGTAATAGATCTATGTGGTCGGGCAGCAGTAACCAGAGGTCCTTTGGTTTATTGTGCAGAAGCCATTGATAATCCATATGAATTACGAGATATTCGTATTTCAAGAACAGCGAACTATGAAGTTGTTCAGGAAGCGATTGGTAACATAGAGGTTCCTACTATTACTACTCAGGCTATGGTTCGAGAAACAGTAGAACAGCTTTATTATGATAAACCTGTCTCAAACAGTAAGGTACCACTTAAGTTGATTCCGTATTTTGCCTGGGCAAATCGAGGAATAGCAGAAATGACAACCTGGTTCCTTATTGAACAGTAAAGTTTATTCATAAATTTTCGTATTGTATTCTTCTTAAGAACTCTTACTAATACATATAACCTTATGGAGGACAAATAGTATATAAATAAATCACATAAGATAACCTGATAACCTATAGTAAAAGCTAATATATATATTTTTAAGTTTACAAAAGTAAATGGAATCGTTATAATGATGTTAGGTTTTTTGACCTACTTGATAGCATCTGTTTTGCGTTCTTATGTAATAGACATCAGCGATAATTCGTTTCATTTATTAAGTACTTTATTATAGGGAAAAGAGGTTATGGTCTGTGAATAAACAAGTTTTAAAAGAGATTGGCAGTTGGGTTATCCTTTTTGTGATAGCAGTTGCTATAGCATTATTTATTAACCGCTTTGTTATATTTCGTGTGGAAGTACCTACAGGTTCTATGGAAGATACGATTTTGGTAGGAGATAAAGTAGTCACTTTTCGTCTTTCATATCTATTCAATGATCCGGAGAGAGGAGATATCGTTGTATTCCCCTATCCAGATAATGAAGAAGAGGATTACATAAAAAGAATTATTGGTCTACCGGGAGAAACCGTAGAGGGAAAAGATGGCTTGGTGTATATCGATGGAGAGCCGTTAGAGGAACACTATATCAAAGAAGAAATCGATCGTGATTTTGGACCATATGAGGTTCCTGAGGATCATTATTTTATGATGGGAGATAATCGAAATGAATCCGCGGACTCTAGATACTGGGATAATAAATTCCTATTAAAAGATAAAATAAAAGGTAAGGCCATTCTAAAGTATCCAGACTTTACTTGGTTTGATTAAAATTAAAGTTAAAAAATAGGGCTTTTCTCAATTGTTAGAATACGGTTTGAGAAAAGCCCTTTTTTACTATCTATTTGTTGTTATGATATAGAAAGATATTCTTCGTTCCACTGGATTACTTTTTTCATAGCTTCAATTCCAGGGGCACCGATTGTATTCCTTTTATTGACACAGGTATGTAAGCTTATTGCATCATATATATCCTTATCAAAGGCAGTACTGTATAGCTTAAACTCCTCTAGATGCAAATCTTCCAAAGAAATATTCTTATCAATGCAATATAAGACAAGCTGGCCAACGATACCATGAGCATCACGGAACGGAATTCCTTTACCAACGAGATAATCAGCTACATCCGTAGCATTCGTAAAGCCTTTCTTAGCACTGGCTTCCATCATAGCCTTATTTATTTTCATAGAAGCAATCATTCCAGTAAAAAGAAGGAGGCACCCCTTTACGGTATCAATAGCATCAAAGGATAATTCTTTATCTTCTTGCATGTCTTTATTATAGGCAAGGGGGAGACCCTTCAACGTTGTTAATAGGGAGACCAATGCACCATAGACCCGGCCAGTTTTACCCCTAACCAGTTCAGCAATATCTGGGTTCTTCTTTTGAGGCATGATGCTGGAGCCTGTAGAATAAGCATCGTCTAATTCAATGAACTGATATTCATTACTATTCCAAAGTATAATTTCTTCACAAAAGCGACTTAAGTGCATCATAATTATAGAAAGAGCACTTAAGAGTTCAATTAGGTAATCACGATCAGAGACACTATCCATACTATTGTAGGTGGGTCCATCGAATTCTAGGAGGGTGGCCGTATAAGTTCGATCCAAAGGATAGGTAGTGCCTGCCAATGCACCAGAACCTAAGGGACATTGATTCATTCGTTTGTAAATGTCAAACAACCTGGAACGATCTCTCTTAAACATTTCAAAATATGCTCCTAAGTGGTGGGCTAAGGTAACCGGCTGCGCCTTCTGAAGATGAGTAAAGCCTGGTAGAAAGGTTTTGATATTCTCTTTCATCATTACATGCAAGGTATTTAATAAATCTTTTAATAATTGGTTGATTTCGTTTATCTCGTTTCTAACATAGAGTTTCATATCAAGGGCAACTTGATCATTGCGGCTTCTTCCTGTATGTAGTTTCTTGCCTGCTTCCCCAATTCGCGCAATCAGCTGGGCTTCAACAAAGCTATGAATATCTTCACTTTCATTATCAATTTCTAATATACCGTTTTCAATATCATCTGCAATATGATTGAGGCCTTCAATGATAAGATTTTCCTCTTCCTCAGTCAAAATCCCCTGCTTCGCTAACATTGTCACATGGGCAATGCTTCCCTCGATGTCCTGCTTATAAAATTTCTTATCATAGGAGATGGATGCATTAAATTTATGGACTAATTGATTGGTTTCTTTGGTAAAACGTCCGCCCCAAAGCTTCATGATAAACACCTCTTTCTATAATTAGCTATGTAATTTTTGCTTTGCAATTATCATACCGTCTATTAATTAAATATGCAAGCGAAACTTATAAATATACAATTGTAAATTTGTTTACTATATGCCATATCAACGTGAGCAGAGTTCTTTTAACAGAGCATTTCTTAGACTAAGTCTTAGATTGTATTATTTAGCTAAAAAGGGAGCTTATCACTAATTAGTGTTAAGCTCCCTTTATAGAGTTCTATATTATGATTTAACTGAACTTAATTTTATCACTTTATAATTCATAAAGAGTTTCGTACTTCTCCCTGAGATATTTGACATAGTAATCCGCGTTAAATTCTTCCCCGGTCATACCCTTTAATATCTCATTGGTATTCTTAGTTGCACCGTGCTTATGAACGTTGTCTCTTAAATATTCCCGGATTGGTGTCAGATTGCCTTCCTTTAGGTAATCCTTTAGTGGCATTATATCCAGCATATGGTTATAAATCTGTGCTGCAACAGCGGATCCAATTGCATAGGAAGGGAAGTATCCAAATTCGCCAAGGGACCAGTGGGTATCTTGTAATATACCGGAAGCATCATCCGGAGGGGTTATACCTATATACTCTTGATATTTTTGGTTCCATACTTCTGGTAATTTATCTACGGTAACCTCATCATTAAAAATCATTTTCTCAATCTCATAGCGAATTAAAATGTGAAGTGGATAGGAGAGTTCATCCGCCTCAGTACGGATTAAGCTTGGCGCTGATTTATTAATTCCTTTGATAAAATGATCGAGTGAAATATCTTTTAACTGCTCTG
>JAAYSQ010000246.1 GCA_012523925.1 Clostridiales bacterium | reverse complement strand
AGGATATCCATGGAAGGGGACGAGGTTAATATAAATTCACGCTTTCTATCGTAGCACCCAGTTTGGAAGAAATCATAGAGTACCTTATTTTCATTCGAAGCACAGATTAACTTATGAATGGGTACACCCATATGTTTTGCGTAGTATGCTGCAAGGATATTACCAAAGTTACCAGTGGGTACAACAAAATTGATTTGCTCACCCTTTTTGACCTGTTTCTTCCTATATAAAGTTGCATAGGAGTAGACATAATAAACGATTTGTGGAATTAGTCTTCCTATATTAATTGAATTGGCTGAAGAAAAACGATAACCAGCCTTCTCCATACGCTCTGCCAGTTCTTTATTATTGAAGATTGTTTTGACACCCGTTTGGGCATCATCAAAATTTCCAAGAATGCCAATAACCGATGTGTTTTTCCCTTTCTGCGTTACCATTTGCTTCTTCTGCACAGGACTTACGCCATCTTTTGGATAGAACACAATAATTTTCGTTCCCTCTACATCAGCAAAACCTGCTAACGCTGCCTTACCCGTGTCCCCAGATGTCGCAGTTAATATAACTATTTCATCTGTAACGTTATTTTTCTTAGCAGCCTTTGTTAGAAGGTGTGGCAATATGGAAAGAGCCATATCTTTAAATGCAATGGTAGCACCATGGTATAGCTCAAGATAGTAAGTTTCACCAACTTCTTTGATCGGAGCGATCTCAGGGGTATCAAATTTGCTATCATAAGCTTGATTGATACAGTCCTTTAGTTCTTCCTCCGTAAAATCAGTGAAATATAGTTTCATAACTTCATAAGCTAGTTCCCTATAGTCCATCTGGGATAGCTCATCCATTGTTTTGGATAATACCGGTATTGTTTCTGGTACAAATAAACCTCCATCCGAAGATAAGCCTTGTAAAATAGCTTGGGAGGCAGTAACCATGTTATCGGAGTTTCGTGTACTCTTATACATTAGGTTCATAACTGATCGTTCCTCTTTTCTATTTTTTCCCCTGCAAACAACACACATTTAAGCAATTAAACGTTACCATGTTACATGCTTCAGACAATACTACCTGTCTTTTCCTGTGCTGCAAGTTTCATGTATTATAACACGCTTATTCTTCGGATACAATATGAGGTATTTATTTATTTTATTTAAAAAATTCATGACCGCCATGCTTAAATAATCGTTTTAAATTATTATCAAACCACTTTGCACTGCTTGTCCTTGCTCTTTTTCTAGCCATAAAGTAAAGGGCACCTTCAGAGACATCTTCACCCTGCAATGCTCTCTGCACTGCCTCCTTGGTCTTCTTTGTGACCTTAACAGACCAGAATCGCTTATCGGATACTGGTGAGAATTGATATTCACCATCTGAGTTTTGGAAGATAACCTCTTCGATTGTATCCGGGAAATCATCGTCTGCAACACGATTCAGTACGACATTAGCAACTAAGATCCTACCTTTCATATCTTCACTGCCCGCTTCCGCCTGAACAATTCGTTCCAGCATATCTACTTCTTCAGCCGTTGCTTCATATACATATTGACTGCTGTCTTCTTCCTTACTCTCTTCTTTATTAGGCGAATCGGATTTCGCATCAGTATCTTCTTTGCTGCTTGGATCTACTTTAACTTCATTAACAGCTTCTGCTTTAATAGAAAGACTTTTAATAGTTGCCTCTTCTGCAGTGTTATCGGAAGTTTTCTTGGCAGTATCTATAGAGGCACCCGCTGCGAATGCCATATCTGCTTCTTCTTTCTCAACTCGTTCTTCGAGCTCTCTTACTGTAGTTTGATGCACCTCTTCCAATTGTTCAAGTAGTACATCATACTCCTTGGCATTCATAGAACGCCCTAATAACCATACGGTATCATCCAAGGAGTTTTGAATTTGTGTATAACCATACTTTGCTTGCAGTTTCTCTGCTCGAAGTTTGGTAAGTTCATCACTTATTTCTCCTTGCATATTACTTTCTTCCGTTGCTTCATCAGTTTCATTCTTTACCCCTGCTGCTGTTGTCTTGATATTATAAAAAACATCAGAACCAAAAAACAACATCATAATAGATAAAGCGTATGCTATTACCACCATAATAAAGCCATGGCGGTTTTCATGCATCTTTCTCCTTTGAAGAAACGTATTTATCTTAGACATAATATTTTCCTCTTTTCTTAGAAATAAAAATTTAAATTTCGCCCCCATATAATGGAAGCGATGGTAACGCTATGTGAATTATAGACATCCACTTTTTTTATGTCAATAAGAAAGGCTGAATTTCGTTATTAACACTGATGCATTTCTTACTATTCTTTCCAACAGTGGTAAATTATAACAATGACTTGTACCCCAAATCACTCTTTTTATGTTTATTTTCACAAGTATTTTTTAACAAAAATTTAACAACTTATTAATCATTTTGGTCATTTTTATATTATTTATACATATTCTACAGCTTTAGTAAGCTTTTTTATGTGTATTTTGATTGTTCTACAACAATGGGATTTAATATTTTATTAATAATTTTGCATTTTCTTACATTCGATTACGATATTTCCCAAGCTCAATTCTTCCTCTATTGAGCTATGAGTTCAATTGCATTTTTATAGTGCCTTTGCTATAGTGAATCATGAGGTGATTCTTATGTTGTCTGGGGTTTATTTAGCCATTAAAAAGGATGGAACAAAATATTATCGTTCATCAATAACCTATCGAGGAAAGCATATAAGTTTGGGAAGTTATACGACAGAACGGGATGCTCATCAGACATACCTACTTGCTGGAGAAGTTCTTAGAGATTCAACTAAATGGGATATAGATAATTACCCCAATCCTTGTTTAATTCGATTTGATAAATGGGTTGTTTTAAATAACTTTAGAGACAATGGAATTTATTTTAAAACTCCCATTTACTTAAAAAAGAAATATTTTCTCTATTATTTAGATCAAGATTACTGTTTAAAGTTTGACAATGATGATTTGTTCTATTATTCAAGACATAAGATCGTAAAGCGGGGAGGCCATCTATTTGTATCCGAATATGGAATGCAGGTTAATATCCTATCCCGTTATGGGATCAAGAGCTATGCGGTTGCCGGTCGCGATTACCGATTTATCAATGGAGACAATAGAGATTTTACCTATGATAATATTGAGATAATAAATCGTTATCATGGGGTAACTCTAACTTATCGCAAAGGGAAGCCTGAGTATCTTGCTAAGATTCATATCAACGGTAATTATATTATTGGACGTTATGAGACAGAGATTGAAGCAGCAATTGCCTACAATAAAGCTGTTCTACTTTTAAAAAACAAGGGATTGAAAAAAGAATTTTTACAGAATTATATAGAAGGAATAGATGAGATTAGCTATGCTGCAACTTTTCAAAAGGTACGTATTTCAAAAAAATTACTTGCATATGCCGAAACACTATAAGTTTTCTTACAACATAATGAATAAGCCTTTAATATCTTTATATAAATATTAATTATCTTTTAAATCACAAAAAAGACTTACGAAATTCAAATAGTATGTTATAATATGATTATATTTTTCTTCTTCCGTTTTCATAATTTACAAATTGTAGCCATTGGATATCTTGCAGGCACCAGTATAACTGGAATGCATTGCCTGCTAATGAGATTACCGATGGCTCATTTTGTTTTATCAAGTAGCGTTTCCAGCTCTTCTATATTGGTAGGTTCATTTGCCAAGGAAACGACAAATACTGTACTACAGGAATCGCTTCTTGCGTGAATGGTTCCTCCATGCATTTGAATAATGGTATGGGCAATCGCAAGTCCTAAACCGCTACCTCCTGTTTCACTCGATCTAGAGGATTCTACGCGGAAGAAACGTTGAAATATTTTCTCCAAATCTTTCTCTGGAATAGGCTTACCAAAATTTGTAATTGATATAGTTACACCATCCTGGCTTTTATCCAAGTCTATCAGAATATTTTTTCCTGACTTACCGTATTTAATTGCATTACTAATTAAATTAGCAAATGCTCTTGCAAGTAAATCCCCATCTGCTATAATCACTGCTGCACTCTCGTTCATGGTAAAGGAATATTCCAGATTATATTCAGCAAAACTTGGATAGAATTCGTCTAAAAGTTGATTAATTAACTTTACCATATCCACTTCGGCAAAGATTGCCTTAACTTCACCAAAGTTGAATTTAGTATAGGTAAATAAATCTTCAATCAGATTTTCCAATCGCAATGATTTATTATAAGCAATTTCGATATACTCTTTTTGTGTTTCTGATGAAAGCTCTTTTGATGATACTAGATCAAGGTAGCCTATTATAGAAGTAAGCGGTGTGCGAAGATCATGAGCGACACTAGTTATCAATTCATTTTTTGCATACTCACTTCTACGTTCATTTTCCATAATATTTTTAATATTATCGGCCATATCATTTAGTTTCTCTGCAATCAGTGCAAATTCATCTTTATTCTTAATAATAATACGGTTACTAAAGTTACCTACAGATATTTGATTGATTCCTTCACCAATCATATTAATATAGGTAACAAATTTCCTGGTAAGAAGTAAAAAATATGTGATAAACAGAATTAAAGCGATTACTACAGTTAGTACGAATATAATTACCGAAGACGCCTCAGATAAGGAATGAACTTTTTTGTATAAGATTAGATAGCTACCAACATAAATAATACCAATCGATAATAGTGTATATATAAGGCTTAGTAAACTATATAAGACGATTTCAAAACGAAAACTCTTAAATATATTATTGTTCAATTTTATACCCAACTCCCCAGACGGTTTTGATAATTTGTGAATTTCGGGAATCCATTTCAATTTTTTCACGAATGCGCCTGATATGTACCATTACTGTATTGTTGGCTTCAAACATCTTCTCATTCCATACTCGTTCGAATATTTCATCGGTAGAGAATACTCTACCAACATTACTGGCAAGTAAATATAGGATATCAAATTCCGTCGGTGTAAGCTTGACTTCCTTTCCATAGGCTATTACCTTGTGATTATCCTTATTAATCGTAAGATGTTTTAAGACAACTTCCTTGCCTTTACTTTCATCATGGGAACTGGGGTTGAATTGAGTATATCTCCGCAATTGAGATTTCACTCTAGCTGTCAGTTCCAATGGATTAAATGGCTTTATAACGTAATCATCAGCTCCAGTTCCAAGACCAATTATTTTATCCAAATCTGTTGACTTAGCACTCAACATGATAATAGGTATCGTACTGTTCTCTCTTATTTTCTCGCACATGGTTAATCCATCCATACCTGACATCATGATGTCTAGAATAGCTAATTTGACATCTTCAGTCTCAAGTATCCTAAGCCCTTCACTGGCACAATTAGCCTTCCGAACACTGTAACCTTCACTAACCAAATGAATTTCAACCAGATCAGCAATGTCTTTGTCATCATCCACAACTAATATATTTTCCTGTTCCATATCCCATCACCCCTTTTTCCTTATATATAGGTAGTTTTTAATTATCTTATCATATCTATCGGATATTATCATTAAATTATTATTAGAATTTTAATATTCTTTTCCAGTAAATTTGACGAAATAAAAGCTAATTGGTGTCCATAAAGATAGAAGTTTGATAATATCTATTAGTGATAATATTTTACAAGATTTTATAATGAAAATTGGAAATGAATTTTCATTTACAATTTAAGATGCCCATGTTACAATACATTCTGTGAGTAGCATAAATGGTCGCGCCAAAAGCGAGGAAAGTCCGGGCTTCACAGGGCAGGGTGCCGGATAACGTCCGGTGGAGGTGACTCCAAGGCTAGTGCAACAGAAATATACCGCCAATTCTTGTATTGGTAAGGATGGAAAGGTGGTTTAAGAGACCACCGCCCTTCTGGTAACAGGAGGGGCAGATGTAAACCCCACCCGAAGTAAGACCGAACATAAAGCGATACGGTTGCCCGCCGTGCTTTAGGGTTGGTCGCAGAGTATAGGCGTAAGTTTATACTCGAGCCACATGGTAACATGTGGTCAAGATAGATGACCATTCACGACAGAACCCGGCTTATCGTGCTACTCATACCTTGAAACAGCTACCGCCGACAAATTCTTTTAGAATAGAGTTTGACGGCACTGCTTCACTAGGTGCCCCTATAAAATAATCTAAGAATTTTAATAATCTTTTTGCTTCTACATATTCTTTACTTTCTCTGTCGACTCCAAATAAAATCGGTTCTGCATATTGTTTTAGTACTGCTAACTCATAGATTAAGGCCGAATTAAACATAGCATCCACTTCTTTTTGAAATGGGAATATATTTTCTTCCTCGCCTCTTCTTACAGACGGCCACATTGCGATTGTTTTCTGAGCGGTAGTGTCCCTTGTTCTTGCATCCCTCACCATTCTTCGAATTAATCTTCCATCTGTTGTAGGTATCCGATTATGCTCATCAATATTCAATTGGGTTAGTGCACTGATATATATTTTATATTTGCTCTCTCTAGGCAAGGAATAGGATAGTTTATCATTTAATCCATGAATTCCCTCAATTACGAGAATATCTTCCGGTCCTAATTTAAGATAATTTCCCTTATACTCTCTTTTACCAGACACGAAATTATAGTATGGTAGTTCCACTTCTTTACCATCCATCAAATCCGTCATATCCCTATTAAATTGTTCCAAATCGATTGCATATAAACTTTCAAAATTAAGCTCGCCAAATTCATCCTTCGGTGTCTTATCCCGATTTACAAAATAGTTATCAATAGCAATAGGATGTGGTTTTAATCCATGCGCCTTTAACTGAATTGACAACCTATGGGAAAACGTCGTCTTTCCAGAGGAGGATGGACCTGCAATCATGATGAACTTCTTATCCTTAATCTTGGCAATATCCTGCGCAATATCACTAATTTTCTTTTCTTGAAGTGCCTCCTGTACAAGGATTAATTCATTCAGCTTCCCCTGAGAAATGGCATCATTTAATGTACCAACATTGGGTAGTTCCATCATCTTCGCCCAGCTGTTTGATTCTTTTAATGTATGAAAAAGTTTTGGTTGCGGTTGAAAGGCTTGTACTTCGGTCGGCTTCTTTCTTCCCGGTAAGAGTAATAAAAATCCTTCGTCATAAACATTTAAATCAAAATATTGTAGCATACCGGTACTGGGAGGCATATAGCCATAGTAATAATCTTCAAAGCCATCCAAATTATAAATATTTGCCTTAGATACACGGCGATATCTAAATAATCGTTCTTTATCATACATTCGGTAATGATGAAAAAGTTCGATTGCATCATCTGTACCTATGCTTCGTTTTATAAATGGTATATCCTTTTTAACCAGATCAATCATCCGATTCTTAACTGCCTGTATTCGTTGCTCAGTTAAAGGAACGGAACCACTATAATCACAGTAAAGACCATTGCTAATCGAATACTCCACGGATACTTTTTCTACGTTCTCTGCCCCAAATTCTGAGTAAAAGGCCTTCAACATCACAAGAATCATTCCACGAACATAAGTTTTATGCCCGGCATCCTCAGTGACTGTAACAAAACGAATAGTGCAATCTTTTTTCACAGTCTTAAATAGTTCCCGCAATTTATTATTTACAAACGCTAAAATAATATCATGATCATAATCCTTCTGAAAATCCTTGCTTATCTCCAACAAAGTCGTATTTACAGGATATTCATAAACAGTATTATTAATTGTTACCTTTACTTTATCATTCACAACACTTGTGGACATAGACTTCTTCCTCCTTACTTTCAAAATTCTACCCATTATAATACCCTAATGCGGCATCAATAAGTTCCAAGATTTTTTCCATCTCTTGCTTTCTTGCTTGTGTACTCTCACTAGCTTCTCTTTGTAATGTCTCCAGAATATTAATACAACGTTTTTCTTCTTTTAATAGATATTCCCTTAAAATAGGATGTTTGCTTTCTAGTAGAAGCCTTCCAAAGTATACATGCTCTTTACAAAGAAGCTTATAAGCCTCTTTATCCATAACAGATTTATTAGCTTCTGCCTTCATCATAACATAATATTTGCCTTCTTCTTTTATCATATTCTCCTTGGTAATAATAAATCCAATACGCTCCAATAATTCTCGAACAAGATGAATCTCTGATTGTGGTGAAAGAACAAGCTCCTTTAAACCCACCATTCGATCTCTATGTCTAGTTAATATTTGAACCGTTAGTCCACCACCCATACCAGCAATTAGTACCGTGTCCACTTCCCCAGACCTTAGTTTTTCCAACCCATCTGATTTACGAGTTGTAATTTTGTCTTCATAACCATATTTTCTAATATTTTCTTTCGCTCTATCAATAGGACCTTGGTTGATATCCATGGCTATAACATTAGGCGAAATCTTATTCTCAACAAGATATATTGATGTATACGCGTGGTCACAACCAACATCTGCTACCCTATTTCCCGGGGTTACCAAGTCTACTACTGCTTGTAATCTATCTGATAATTGCATTCATATCTCTCCGTTATTCTACTGTAGTGTTATAATATCCATATTTCTACTATTGTATCATGATTTGATACGATAGCCAATGACGAATATAAATTAATAAATATCATATTCAAATATATTAAAATAGGGCTTTTGAATAGCTAAGTTCGCTCTTCAACAGCCCTGTTTTTATTTGATTATTTATCATCAGAATTCTCTTGGAGTTTCAGTAAAATTCTATCAATCTCATCTTTACATGTATACATGATTTGTTTACACTCTTCGTATGTTTCCTTATCTATCTTTACATAATCGGGTCCCGGATATCTTGTTTCATAATAAAAATCAGATAGATACGCAAGTGCCTTCTTATCAAAATTAGACGATGGAATAATTAAATTAATTGCATTCGCAAGTCTCTTTAAAGAATGAGATCTTAATATATTCTCTAAATCATCCTCCGTGTAATAGTCTGCAACTACACTTTTCATTAGTTTCTCAGCCACTTGCTGACAGAGATTTGTAGGTTGATTGTAATAGCCTTCAACATTTGAAGCTTCAAGATATAGCAAATCATCCATTGCTATATTATAATATTTTTCTCCTAATGTCACCGGTATCCCCCCTCTTCGAGATAATTCTACGGTCCCTCATAACATTCTTTACTAAAAGATGATCTATATTTATTATAAAATCATCTTTTTTAAGAAATACAATATCTACTCCAATTTCATCCAGATCCGATGATAGTTCTGCTTTTACATATTTGTCAATCGGATCATCAGTTACTAGATACAAATCAACATCGCTACTGGCAGAATATGTTCCCCTTGCCACACTGCCGAACAATCCCATTTCATCATAGTGAGGAATATATTTATTTATCATATCAACTGCCAATTTGATCAATGCTTCTTTTTGCTCTTTTACAGAAATCAACAAAATCACACCCTTACAATATCAGCACTCTGCGGATATCTTAACTTTTTCTATTAATCAATAACTTTAGACATAATTCATACCACTAATTTAATATATGCTGTTTTTGACTGGAAGTTTGAATTCTAATCCAAATAATCCTTAAGTTTGCGGCTTCTGCTTGGGTGTCTTAGTTTACGCAATGCCTTAGCCTCAATCTGACGAATACGTTCCCTAGTTACATTAAATTCTTTACCAACCTCCTCGAGTGTGCGAGCTCGTCCATCATCGAGTCCGAAGCGTAGCCTTAATACTCTTTGCTCCCTCTCTGTAAGTGTTCCAAGAACCTCCACAAGCTGTTCTTTAAGCAATGTAAATGCCGCTTCCTCAGCCGGTACCGGAACATTGTCATCCTGAATGAAGTCTCCCAGATGGCTATCCTCCTCTTCACCAATTGGTGTTTCCAAGGATACCGGTTCCTGCGAAATCTTCTGAATCTCTCTTACTCTCTCAACTGGAACACCCATTACTTCAGAGATTTCCTCAGGGGTTGGTTCTCTCCCAAGTTCCTGTAATAACTGTCTTTGAATCCTAGTAAGTTTATTGATTGTTTCAACCATATGCACAGGGATTCTGATCGTTCTAGCCTGATCAGCAATTGCTCTAGTAATCGCTTGGCGAATCCACCATGTTGCATAAGTACTAAATTTGAAGCCTTTACGGAAATCAAACTTCTCCACTGCCTTAATCAATCCAAGATTTCCTTCCTGAATCAAATCTAGGAATAGCATTCCACGCCCCACGTAGCGTTTGGCAATGCTGACTACCAGACGAAGGTTTGCCTCTGCCAGACGCTTCTTAGCAAATTCATCGCCTTCCTCCATTCTTTTTGCCAGCTCTACTTCTTCCTCTGCCGTAAGCAAGTCCACTTTTCCAATTTCTTTTAGATACATACGGACGGGATCTTCGATATTGATACCCTCGGGAACGCTTAAATCAATAGTTTCGGTTTCTTCCTCTTCTTCCAGTTTTTCTAGGATGATATCTTCTTCTTCTTCTTCATCACCAGTGAAACGCAAAACATCGACATTATGCTTTTCTAGATACTCGTATATTTTTTCAATGCGCTGCGGATCAAGCTCCATTTCTGCAAAAAAATCATTCACTTCCTGATATTCTAGGACATTTTTCTTTTTCTTTGCATATTCCAGCAATTCCTTCAGCTTTTCCGTAAATTTCGCAATATTCTCGCCCATTGATAATCCTTCCTTCTTAAACTTCTTTTATATTTTAACCACCATTTGATTAAATATGCAATTTCTGTAAATCCAGGGCTCTTTAAGCCACAATTACCAATCAAAAGTAATGCTATGTTTCTTAAGTTCTGCTTTCTTCATAATAATTTTCTGCAATAAAGCAGTATCATTTACTGCAATTGCCTTTTCACTTTGCTTATCCAAACTATGCTCTTTTAAGCGTTGAACTGTATCTGATAGCGCCTTTTGCCAATCCACTTTGTTCATATCACCCTTAATTCCTGCAGAAAATAGTGCAGCCACTTCGGATTGTTCTTCCTTACTTTCAAATCGATTAATAATCTTTGCCGGTATCACTGTGTGCTCCTTCTCATATTGGTCAAAAACCAGAGTAGCTACCTTATTGCAGATACCTTCCGTGAAATCCTCCGGATCTAAGATGCCCTTTATCTTATCAAATAGGGTGTTATCCTCTACCAACCAAGTTAACATTAACTTCTGTGATTTCGTAATTCCATCTTCTTGTTTCCTTTTCGCATTGCGCTTTTCTTGCCGGTACTTTTTCGTTTGACTAATACCGCCAATCATCTGAGAACCTAACCGATTTACTAATCTGCGCAACTGTTCTACATCAATAAGATAATTCTTGGCAACAGCATCAATATAAAAATTGCGCTCCAGTTCCTCTCGAAAGCTTAAGAGTTTCTTCGCTATTTCTCTAAAGAACCTTGTCTTTTGCTCTGGATCTTGCATATCATATTGTTTCTGTAGAACATCAATTTCAAAGAAGAAACTATTCTTTGCTTCTTCAATTCTCTTTCTATATTCATCTGCTCCCAGTGCTTTGATAAAATCATCCGGATCCTTGTATGGCTCCATATTTACCACTTTCACTGAAAGTCCGGCATCCTTTAGGATTGGTATTGCACGAAGTGTTGCCTGCGTTCCGGCATTATCATTGTCAAATGTAAGAATCACTTCATTGGTATATCGTTTCATAAGCTTCGCATGATATCCAGTAAATGCCGTTCCCAAAGCAGCAACAGCATTGGTAAATCCTGCACTATGCAATGCTATAACGTCCATATACCCTTCACAAAGTAACAAATTAGATTCTCGGCTAGTTTTTGCAATATTTAGTCCATATAGGATTCTACTCTTATCGAATATAAGGGTTTCTGGAGAATTGAGATACTTAGGCATACCATCGCCCATTACTCTCCCTCCAAAACCAATGACCCGTTGATTAACATCCATGATAGGAAACATTACTCTATTCCAAAACTTATCAGAAGCACCTCGTTTTTCATCAATCGTCACTAATCCAGATTGCTTCAAGAATTCATCCTCATAGTTTGATTTTTTTAGATATTGGTATAAATCATCACTAAATTTATTGGAAAATCCCAGCCCAAACTGTTTAATCGTTTCTTCTGCCAATCCACGACCAGTTAAATACCGATATGCAGCTTGTCCACGATCTGATTTTAGTTGATAATAGAAATACTTTGCTGCCAGCTTATTCACCTCAAAAAGCCTAGTCCGTAGATCAGCTTGTCTCTTAGCTTCTGCAGAATACTCCTGTTCTGGCAGAGCGATCCCCGCTCTCTCAGCAAGGTATTTCAAAGCTTCAACAAAACTATAATTTTCATATTCCATAATAAAGGTAAATACATTGCCCCCAACTCCGCAACCAAAGCAGTGATACATTTGCTTCGAGGGGCTTACCGAAAAGGAAGGAGTTTTTTCATTATGGAATGGACATAACCCCATGTGGTTACTTCCTTTTTTCTGTAATTTTGTGTAGGAGCCAATTACACTGATGATGTCATTTCTATTTCTTATTTCTTCAACTAACTCCTCCGGATAATACAATGTACATACCTCCACATCTAAAAACGATCAACCCAACATGTTACAACCATATAAATTAATAAATATAGGTTTGAAAATTAGTGAAATCTTATTCAAATATATGTAGACTTAATTTTCTATTTGTTAAAATATCATTTGCTCTATTATATAATAATGTTATAGTTGGACTTTACTAATACACATCCCAAGCGGTCGGGATCATAAGTTCCTTAAATTTGGCAACAGCAAACCGATCAGTCATGCCTGCAATATAATCAACAATCGCCTTATAGGCTGGTTCTCCTGTCTGATCCATCCGGATTAGATACTCTTCAGGTAGTTGCTCTAAGTTTTTATCATAATATTTAAATAATTCCTCCAATAACCGTTCCGCCTGCTCTTCCTGTCCTTTTGCCCTCTTATTGAGGTATACGCTAGTAAACATAAACTCACGCAAATTCTGCATTGCAGTTCTAATATTAGGCGACATGGTAATGTCATTTTGACCTTCACTATTGGTTACTATATCATGTACTAGGGTATCTAATCTTTTGCCAAGACTATGTCCAAGTATATCCGTAAATTCCCTTGGTATATCGTCTTCTTTAATTATCTTACCCCGTATCGCATCATCGATATCGTGATTAATGTATGCAATTTTATCACACAATCTTACAATCTTGCCTTCTAAAGTAGATGGATTTCCTTCGGTTTGATGATTTAGAATCCCATCCCGAACCTCCTTGGTAAGATTTAGTCCTTTTCCGCGGTTTTCAAAATATTCTACTACACGGATACTCTGCAGATGATGCTTAAAGCCTCCTGGACATATACGATTTAAAGCTCGTTCACCGGCATGCCCAAAGGGCGTATGTCCCAAATCATGTCCTAAAGCAATCGCTTCCGTCAAATCTTCATTCAAACGGAGAGCCTTTGCTATGGTTCTAGCAATCTGAGCAACCTCCAGAGTATGGGTTAATCTAGTACGATAATGATCTCCTTCCGGCGCTAAGAATACCTGTGTCTTATGCTTTAGCCTTCTAAATGACTTCGAGTGCAGAATCCGATCCCGATCCCTTTGATACATTGTTCGAATATCGCAGGGTTTTTCATCATAATCTCTGCCTTTTGAACTGTCAGAAAAAGCAGCATAAGGGCTTAATATCTCATGCTCCCTAATCTCCATCTTTTGTCTTAAACTCAAACTCTGTTCCATAACCAAATCCCCCTTACTGGCAATAACGGAATCTGAAGCTGACAATATACAGTTGACTAAGTATTCACCAAAGAAGTATCTCCAATCTCCATTACGGTATACTATTATAATAACATGCCATTGAGATAAAATGTACTTATACTACTAATATTCTACAAAGACTACCCATTTCCTTTTTTATTTCTTAAAAAAGTTATTAAATATTTATAATATAATTATAACATCTTATTTACATTTACTCTTAGATATACAAGAAGAGCATTCACTACAGCAGGATTTGCCTTCCTTTATATCTTTAGACTTACGGTAGATGACGAAACCGGTATACCCTAATATCAGACCACCAATAACCAATTCTGCCATACGAAACCCTCCTTATTAAATTAGAAACATTAAATTATTAGGAAACACAATAACCGTACAAATTCCAAATATAAATTAAAATAAGCTACCAATCTGAAAAACTAATGTGGAAACCAGCCATGCCACTGCCAGCTGGAATAATATCGTAAGTACGGTCCATTTTGCTGACCTCATTTCCCTTTGAATTACACCGATGGTTGCGGCGCAAGGAATGTATAACAAGCAAAATACCATTAGGGAATAGGCATTGAGTGCACCAAATCCTGCCCCAGACAGAATTTCCATAAGACTTGCCATCCCCGCAGTTGTATTAATATTATTGATATGAAACAATACGCTAAAACTAGAAACAACAACTTCTTTCGCTGCGATACCAGAAATTAGAGCTACCACAACCTGCCACATACCAAGGCCAGCGGGTGCTAATACTGGTGCGATTACCCTTCCTAACATTGCACCGTAACTTTGCGACATATCATTTACTAAGCCATCAGGCCCAAAATTAAGAACAAACCAAATTATAACGGAAGCCGCAAAAATCGTGGTACCCGCTTTGGATAGGTAATCCTTCACCTTATCCCATACATAGATGCATATGGTACGCATATTCGGTGTCTTATATTCTGGAAGCTCGATTAATAAATTAGTAGAACTATTATTATCAGAGTTCTTATTTATCACGTAGGCTACAATTATAGCAACAATAATCCCAATCAAATACATTGAATACGCGACAAGAAGAGCATTTTCTCCAAAAAACATCTGCGAGAACAAAACATAAATTGGCAGTTTCGCGCTACAAGACATAAAAGGAGTAACCAGTATCGTTCTTCTTCGATCCTCCATACTTTCTAGTGTCCTAGACGCCATGATAGCAGGTACCGTACATCCAAATCCCAGTAGCATAGGTATGAAAGCACGACCAGATAATCCAACCTTACCCATGATGCCTTCCATAACATAGGCAACTCTTGCCATATATCCGCTATCCTCTAAAAAAGCCAATGCCAGGAACAGGATAAATATATTTGGTAAAAATGTAAGAATACCGCCTACGCCTGCAATAATTCCATCAACTACCAGGGAAGTTATAATATCACCAGCATCCACAGCTGTAAGTAAGTTTAATATAGCAGATGAAAATCCATCCAATCCTCCCTCGAACACCTCTTTAATCATATCACCAATTCTAAAAGTCAAGAAAAAGATGACCGCCATAATGCCCAAGAAAATAGGTAACCCAAGATAGCGATTCGTGAGCAGCTTATCTACCTTATCGGTAGCAGCAGCCTTTGTGCTTTTATTTACCAGAACTTCCTCAATAATTTCCTCTATGAAATCATATTTCTGATTAATAATATCTTCTTCATAGCTACGTTCAACAATTCGGGATAAATCAAGCGGATATTTCGCCTGTATATCAGGATCCATCTCCAGATGTTTAATTGCAGACCAACGCAAATATTCGATATTACCGTATTTTTCTTTTAATCGATTACTGATATAATCGATCTTATCTTCAATTTTATCACTATATACGATTGCATATTCCTGATGGCGAAGGTAATTTCGTCTATTCCCTTGCTTCTTAATAAAACTATGGTGATGGTGCTCCAAATCATATTTCTGTGATTTATCCTTATAATGAGCTACTGTATGCATTAAGATATCCAATCCAGTCTTCTTTCTTGCGCAAACCGGGATAACCGGAACTCCTAACATTTCGTGGAGCCTATGTAAATCAATTTCCATTCCTCTCTCTTCCACGACATCCATCATATTAAGTGCCACAACGACTGGAATTCCCAACTCAATTAACTGTAAGGTAAGATATAAATTTCTTTCTAAACTGGAAGCATCTACAATATTAATAATAACATCAACATTGGATTCCAGTATATATTCTCTGGTAAGCTTCTCCTCCATAGAATATGATGTAAGACTGTAAATTCCCGGCAAATCAACCAAACGAAATCTAAGGTTATGATATTTAAATACGCCTTCCTTCTTTTCTACCGTTACCCCTGGCCAATTGGCAACCTTTAAGTTGGCTCCTGTATAAGCATTGAATAGTGTAGTTTTCCCACAATTCGGATTTCCTACAAAACCTATCTGAAGATTATCGTTCATTCTTATGCCTCCCTCAAACGTATTGATTCTGCAATTTTTCTTCCTAATGCCAACCTACTTCCCCGAACCATAACGATAACAGATCCACTTCGATTGCGATTTAGCAGTTTTATTTTTGTTCCCCTGGTAAGCCCCAAAGCTCCCAATCTTCGTTTAGTATCCAGGTCTATACCTAAGTTACTAACTGTATAGCTATCACCTAATCTTGCACTTGCCAATGTCATTTTCCTACATCCTCTTTCAATTATGTTAGTCATCTTGTGTGTTTTTAATAAGCGAATTAAACCATCCATACTAGAGGCTTTCTCAACTTATATGAAGAAAGACGATAGCATGGATGGATAAGCGCGACGTACATATAAACTTATATTGATAAGTGATAATAATTATCATTAACCTTTATTATACTTTTTATAAAACACTTTGTCAATTATAAAACAATTATTACAAAATACTAAAACATTCTACATTTTAATAACATTTATTGAAAAAATAGAGTTTGAAAATATATGCACAATAAAAGCCAAAAGATTGTTCAACTTATCATTTTGGCTTTTCACTATACGCTATTTCATTTAATTTATGAAATATGTATACCTATCTGTACTGGTCTTGAGTTAAATTAAATCAAGTTTTTTTAAGACATTGACAAACTTTTCCTGGTCGATTGGTTTGCCTGCGTATGCACTACAGCCTAAATCAAATGCCTTGGTTACATTTCTTCCTTCATTCAGGGCTGTAGTCATAATAATTTTCACCCTTGATTCTTCCGGTATACCTCTTTTAGCTTCAATTTCTCTGACTTTTTTTAACGTTTCATAACCATCCATAACCGGCATCATAATGTCAAGACAAATTAAATGATATCCTTCATTGGCATCCAGTGCCATCGTAAAGGCTTCAAGGCATTCGCTGCCATCAACCGTTACATCACATTCACCATACCTAGACAGAAAACGCATCATGAACTTCCTGCTTAAAAAATCATCTTCCGCTATCAGTGTTCTCAATGCTACATTCCCCTCCCGCTTCTTTTTCTTATAGTATTAACATAAGCTAAAAATAATTATATTAACAGAGGGGCTTTCCTATCATTTGTAAGCAAGTTACTTATTGTAATTTATCATCCAGTGTTCTAAAAAGGAAAAAAGCCTCTCCATCTCATCTTTGGTACCGATAGATATACGTAAATAGTTGTCAACTCGTGGCATATCAAAATAGCGTACATAGATGTCATTCTTCCGAAGCTCTTCATATATTGTCTTTGCATCTATTCGTTCGTGGGTTGCAAAGATAAAGTTTGTACATGATTTTGGGAAATTAAAACCTAGACTTTTAAGCCTTTCCTCGGACTGTTCTCTCGTTACAATTATTTTATTGACCGTTTCTCGAAAATATTCCACATCCTTCACTGCCTCTACTCCAGTAAGAATAGATGCCAAATCCATGGTATAAGAATTAAAGGAATATTTCACATTATTTAAAGCATTGATCAATTCCGAATTTCCCATAGCAAATCCAATTCTCATTCCAGCCATTGATCTAGATTTCGAGAAGGTTTGTACAACCAAGAGATTATCATATTTATTGATTAATTCGATACAGGATTTCCCAGCGAAATCTATATAAGCTTCGTCTACGATTACAATCGATGAAGGATTGTGCTTTATAATATCCTCCATCACGAATATTTCTTCATATATGGATGTAGGAGCATTTGGGTTCGCAATAACAATACCCCCGTTTTCTTTATAATAATCCTCTTTCCTTATACGAAACTGTTCATCCAGTGCAGGAGTCTCATACGGTATCGATAAGAGATTACACCAAACTGGATAAAAAGAATAGGTGATATCGGGGAACAGTATAGGTTTATCAGAATTAAAAAAGGTCATAAAAACCATGGCAAGTACATCGTCAGAACCAACCCCTACAAATACCTGCTCCTTATCTAAATGATAAAACCTAGCCAATTCATCGATTAATAAATCACTTGTCGGATCAGGATACATACGTAATTTGCTTGT
>JAAYSQ010000245.1 GCA_012523925.1 Clostridiales bacterium | reverse complement strand
TTTGTGAAGGTATTGGGTTCATAAGTGCTATACTAGGCTTATTTATAGCCCGGCTAGAGTCCCAATATAAATTAATATACCAAATAGAAGAGAAGAGAGGTGACAAAAAACAATAGGACCATTAACTTGACATAGATTGGTTCCTTATTAGATAATACAAAATAGGGTGGATATGATGAAGAATGATAAGTGTATGCCAGATTTGGTAAGCTTATTTGCCAATATGACTATAAAAAGTAAGATCTTTATATTTTATTCAGGAATTCTATTGCTATCCGTATCTCTATTTGTTGTTGCCACTATCCAGATATCTAATCGGGCAATAGTTGCCAAAGCTACTAAGAATGCAGAGAGGGAACTAGCCTTGATAAGCAAAAGTCTAATGAATCTAATCAATAATTCGGAAAATGATGTAAGGATATTGTCTATAGATAATAGGCTACAAAAACAGCTTACACGAATAGAGAATAATGAGATGGATTCAATCGATATTCTGGAAGTGGAACAAACTTTGTCTACAGTAATTAGTAATGTGGTACATCCAATTACTCATATGGCAGCAGGAAGTATAATTTCTTCCGAAGGCACATTTTTTGATATTGGGTACGTTGACAATTCAAGTATAATTCCAGTTTTTGATACCGAGTTAATAGAATCAATAACTCACAGGAAGACACCTGTTTGGGAAGGGCCCATCAAAATAAAATATAAGGACAACTCTTGCGAAGACGTATTTGCTGTAGCGAAAACTGTAATCCAGGTTGATACGGGGCATATTTTGGGAACAGCAATTCTCTATTTAAAGGAAACAGGTGTGGCTTCAATCTACTTAGACAATATAGTAAGTAAGAATGATAAATTCTATATAATTAATGATGGCATGGAAATAATATCCACACAAAATAAGGATGAGATTTACACAAAATTTGATGAAGAAAAGTATTTGGGTAATTACAAAATAGATAAACTATCCGAGGGGAAAAGTATTATAAGGAATATTGAGGGGACACAGACTTTGGTAACAGTTACGGATTTTAAGAAAAATGACTGGAAAATCATAAGCTTAAGTCCCTTGGACGAGCTTACAAGCGAAAATGAAGGAATTAAAAGACTCCTTATTATCCTTGGCATAACTTGCCTTGTTTTTGCATTCGGCGCATCCTATTTACTGTCTTATTCAATATCAAAACCTATATTAGAGCTTGCTAATGTTATGAAGGGTATAAGATCTGGTAACTTAAATTTAAGGGCAGATCTTAAGACTAAAGACGAGATTGGTATTCTAGGTGATGGTTTTAACAGTTTAATGGACAGAATAAATGGCCTGATGGCTCAGATTTATTATGAACAAAAAGAAAAAAGAGAAAATGAATTCAAACTACTCCAATCACAAGTTAAACCCCATTTTTTGTATAATACTATTGAAACTATTATATCTTTTATAAAGCTTGGCTTATATGATAATGCCATGCAGACTGCAAAATCTCTTGCGGGTTTTTATAGGATATCTTTAAGCAAGGGTGATGATATTATACTCATTGAAGATGAAAAACATCTTATTGAGAACTATCTGTCTATTCAAAAACTCAGATATGTAGAGAGCTTGGAGTATGAATTGGATTTTAGTCAGGAGATATTAAAATATCAAATACCAAAGTTGACCTTACAGCCTCTTGTAGAAAATGCCATTTATCATGGTTTAAGGGAGAAAGAAGGAAAAGGTAGACTGATAATAAAGGGTTATTTAGAAAAGTGTATCATCAACATTGAGGTTATTGATGATGGTGTAGGGATGACTGAGAAACAGATAAAGAGAGTCCTTAATAGGTCTGAAAAGAATAAAAAGAACATGGAGTTTGGCATATTCAGCGTTGATTCAAGACTAAAGCTTTTGTATGGTGAGCAATATGGAGTATCAATTGAGAGTAGGGTTAGAGAGTATACAAAGGTCATTATAAAATTACCGGCAATGTCAGGGTAGTTTATTGTTATAGCATAGAGGTTACTGAATTTGGTACTAATCATATTATTAGTGATAGGGGAGGGATGGAGATAAGAATGCTAAAAATTCTAATTGTGGACGATGAGTTCTATTTTAGAGAGGCACTGAAAGTATCAATTCCATGGGAAGAAATTGGTTTTACAATTTGTGGTGAAGCAAAGAATGGCAGGGATGCTGTTGAAAAGGTGAAGCTGTTGAACCCTGATATACTAATTGTAGATATCAATATGCCAATTATGAACGGCTTAGAACTGATACAGTATCTCAATAAAATGGGCAATGCAAGCAAAGTTATAATTCTAACCGGCCACAGTGAGTTTCACTATGCAAAACAAGCCGTAGAGATTGGAGCTCATAATTATATATTAAAACCAGTTAATGAAGAAGAGTTGATAAATGCATTATTCGACATAAAAAAAATTATAGAGAAGGAAAAAAAGATACAAAATGAATTTGAAAGTCTAAAGCGTCAGCTTAAAGATAATGCCTCTTTGATAAAGGATAGCTTTTTAAATGAGCTTCTGCAAGGAAACCTAAATAGTGGTGAAAATGAGATTATAAATAAAATTGACTATTTGAACAATAGTATTGAAGCAGAGTATTATGTGGCTGCTACTATTGAATTGTATAGGGAAATGGATAAGTCTTGTAATAATCAGTATAATCAAGTATGTCAGTATGCCGTGCCCAGTATTATAAATGAAACTCTCCCAGACTCTTTCAATATTGATATATGTTATGATAATGACGATAGGATCTGTCTAATTATAGGCGCAAACAAGATAACGATGGACAAATACAATTTCAAGCAATTACTCGGGAGCAAATTAGAATGTCTCAGAGAGGCTATCTATAAGCAACTAAAGTTTACTGCAACCATCGGTGTTGGAAATATTAAGAATACCTTATTTGATATTGCTGAATCTTATAAAGAATCTTTGATTGCTCAAAAGAGCAAACTTACCATAGGAAGGAATAAGGTAATTACATACAGCCAAGTATTAGATGGTGAAGTAAAAGCAAATTTGTTTACGACAGAGCATAGAAATCGTTTATTAATAAATTTGCGCATAGGTGATGAGGAAGGGGTAGGAGATATCATAAATGAGATTTTCACACAGATACGTAATAAGAAAATCCATCATGAAATTATATTTCTTATTTGTATAGAAATGGTGTCAGTCTGCATGGCATTTATCGCAGAAATAGGTTTGTCTGTTAAGGAGGCTTTAGACCATAATCACCTAAACTTTATTGAAGAAATCCAATCTAAAGGCTCTATAGATGAAATTGAAAGATGGATAGTAGAAATTTTTCAGGGTACGCTCAATATAGCCCAAAAAGACAGGCCTTCAAGAGGGACCAGTATGGTAGTAAAGGTAAAAGAACACATTAGGGAAAACTATCATAATGATGATTTAACTGTCGATGAAATATCAAAGACACTCTTTGTCAACTACGCACATCTTTGCTCTGTTTTTAAGCGGGAAACGGGAACCACTATTAATAAATACCTGACTGAATACAGAATGAACAAGGCAAAGGAGCTTTTCGATTCGGGAAATATGATGGTTCTTGATGTTGCGGAGAGAGTAGGATATGCTG
>JAAYSQ010000244.1 GCA_012523925.1 Clostridiales bacterium | reverse complement strand
TCTTCATCGTCGGGAATAGTAAGACATCCCTAATCGCTGCAGAATCGGTAAGTAGCATAACAAAACGATCAATTCCTATTCCAATACCACCTGTTGGAGGCATACCATATTCTAATGCATTAAGGAAATCCTCGTCCGTCTTATTAGCTTCTTCATCACCGGCAGCTCTTAGCGCTTCCTGTGCTTCAAAACGTTTTCTCTGATCTAAAGGATCATTTAATTCAGAGAAGGCATTAGCCATCTCACGTTTTGTAATAAACAACTCAAACCTTTCAGTATAATCTGGATTTTCCGTTTTTTTCTTAGCAAGTGGTGATATTTCAGTCGGATGGTCCATTATGAAAGTAGGCTGTACCAAATGCTCCTCTACATAAGTTTCGAAGAATAAGTTAAGGATATCACCTTTCTTATGTCTATCTTCGTATTCTATATTATGTTCATCTGCTAATTTCTTAGCTGCTGCCTCATCAGCCACCTGATCGAAATCAACATTGGCATATTTCTTAACCGCATCCACCATAGTCATTCTTTCAAATGGCTTGGATAAATCGATTTCAACACCATCATAGGTTACTACTGTCGTACCAAGTACCTTCATTGCAACATGACGGAATAAATCTTCAACAAGGTCCATCATACCAAAGTAATCGGTGTAAGCCTGATACAATTCCAATAAGGTAAACTCTGGATTATGACGAACAGAAAGTCCCTCGTTACGGAATACCCTACCAATTTCATAAACCCTTTCCAATCCGCCTACGATTAGGCGCTTTAAGTATAACTCCAAGGAAATTCTCAAATGAAGATCCTGATCTAAGGCATTATGGTGAGTATTAAATGGTCTTGCAGCTGCACCACCAGCATTCTGAACCAATACTGGTGTCTCCACCTCAATAAAGTCCTTATTATCCAAATAATTTCTTATTTCGCGAATGATAAGGGAACGTTTTATAAAAGTATCTCGTACTTCAGGATTTACAATTAGATCCACATATCTCTGGCGATATCTAATATCAGTATCCTTAAGTCCATGGTACTTTTCTGGTAATATCTGAAGGCTCTTACATAAGAGAATTACCTTTGTTGCTTTAACGGATATCTCTCCAGTTCTTGTTTTAAACACTTCACCTTCGATTCCAACAATATCTCCCATGTCATATTTCTTAAAATCAGCATATGACTCTTCACCAATTTCATCTCTTCTTACATATGCTTGAATATCGCCCTTTACATCTCTTACATTGCAGAATGACGCCTTACCCATCACACGTTTCGTCATGATACGTCCTGCAATAGATACTATCTTACCTTCCAACTCTTCATAGTTATTAACGATTTCATCGGTATGATGCGTTACATCATACTTCATAATTTGAAAGGGATCCTTCCCATTCTCTTGAAGTTCTGCAAGCTTTGTTCTTCTTACCTTTAATAACTCGTTAATATCCTGTTCTGTTTGAATTCTTTCGTCCGACATTTCTTCACCTCTTATTGCAGCAGATCCACCGCCTACTGTATATTCTCCAATCGCTACAACAGCGATTACATCTATAAATCAACCTTTTCCTATAGGACTATTTCGTATGCAATGTAGAATTTAATTGCTTCTTCATCAAATATATTAATTTGATCTTTGTATATCTAAAATCTTGTACTTAATTGTCCCCGTATGGGTTTCTACATCCACAACTTCCCCTTCACGTTTACCAAGCAAAGCCTTGCCCAAAGGTGATTCATTAGATATTCTCCCCTTTAAACTATTGGCTTCCGCAGATCCTACAATTTTATACTCTAATTCTTCATCATATTCCACGTCATAGATACGAACTTTGCAGCCGATATTGATTACATCAACATCTACTTCATCCTCTATAACAACTTCAGCATTCCTCAGAATTTTATCTATTTCTTCAATCCGAGCTTCGATATCCCTTTGCTCGTCTTTGGCAGCATCATACTCTGCATTCTCCGATAAATCCCCCTGCTCCCTAGCTTCCTTAATTTTCTGAGCAACTTCTTTTCTTTTATTTACCTTCAAGTCATGAAGTTCATCTTCAAGCTGACGCAATCCCTCATAGGTTAATATACTCTTTTTTTCTACCATAACAAACACCCTTCCTCCATCTTGCTTTATTCATGATTTAAAATCGTTTGCAACGCCAACGCTTCTTAAACATGATGAAAAATCGTTCCCAAAAGAAACGATTTTTATACGTCTACAATACATTCAAAGTATTATATCGTATCGGTTGTTCCTTGTCAACCTCAATCACTCCTTCTTGAGTTTCCGTACTTTTATCCACAATCCCTCTTTTTACAGGATTTGTTATAAACAACTTTTAGAAAGTGCCCAAAACATAAGGAAATCCTCTCTGTTTTGTAGTAAAATTAAGTCATCACAC
>JAAYSQ010000243.1 GCA_012523925.1 Clostridiales bacterium | reverse complement strand
TATTCATCCCATTCCTTTGGTATGGAAGGATCAATCATAAGGCCATCATATTCGGGTTTAATACCAAGGATATATTGAGAAATCGCTACAAAGTTCCAAGAAGCTGTACCTGTTAGCCAAGAGTTCTTTGCTTCTCCAAAACGACTAGCATCCTTACCTGCGACCATCTGCGCATATACATATGGTTCCAAACGATGGATTTCAGAAAATTCTTCTGTATAAGCAGGTGCAATTCTTGAATAGTAATCGAAAGCTTTATCTCCTCTTCCGACCAATGCTTCTGCAATCATAATCCATGCATTGTTGTGGCAGAAGATACCAGCATTCTCTTTATAACCAGCAGGGTAGGTAGATATTTCACCATACTCTACATAATATCTTGTATATGCAGGATTTTGAAGTACCAATCCATATTTAGTTCCAAGATACTTATCAACAGAATCGAGGGCTTCTATAGCTTTCCCATCTTCCATTCCACATTTACCCATGATGCAAAGACCTTGGGACTCGATAAAGATCTTACCTTCCTCACATTCCTTACTACCAACTTTTCTTCCAAAGTCATCGTAAGCACGAACGAACCAAGAACCATCCCAGCCATCTTTCATAATAATATCACGCATCTTATTAACTTCTTTATAAGCACGTTCTGCTTCAGCCTTATTTCCTATCTTCTCCATTAAGATCGCGTATTCCTCACCAATATAGCAGAACATACCAGCAATCATAACAGACTCTGCCACTTTACCATCTTTACTTGTGGTTGTCTGGAAGGATTCACCCGGCTCTGTTGAGAAGCAGTTTAAGTTCAGACAATCATTCCAATCCGCACGGCCAATAAGTGGTAATCCATGAGGTCCAAGATTATTAATAACATGGTCAAAGGAACGTTTCAAGTGATCCGATAGAGGCGTACTCTTACTCTCATCGTTATCAAATGGAGTCATTACATCAAGTATGCTATAATCTCCTGTCTCCTTAATATAAGCTACAACTGCAAGAATCAACCACAATGGATCATCGTTAAAGTTTCCACCAATTTCGTTATTCCCCTTCTTTGTTAAAGGTTGATATTGATGGTATGCTCCTCCATCCTCTAATTGTGTAGAAGCTAGGTCAATAATTCTTTCTCTTGCACGATCCGGTACTTGATGCACAAATCCTAATAAGTCCTGATTTGAATCACGGAATCCCATTCCTCTTCCAATACCGGACTCAAAATAGGAAGCACTTCTAGAAAGATTAAAGGTAACCATACATTGATACTGGTTCCATACATTTACCATACGGTCCATCTTCTCTTCTGAGGAACGAACAGTATATTTGGATAGTAGTTGCTCCCAATATTCGCCAAGCTCAGCAAAAGCACGATCTACCGCCTCTGTTGTAGAGAACTTTTCAATCATAGCTTCCGCTTTTTTCTTATTAATAACATTCTTGCTTTCCCACTTTTCATCCTGATCATTTTCAACATAACCAAGAAGGAATACGAAATCCTTTGTTTCCCCTGGCTGTAATTCAATCTCTAGGCAATGGGAAGCGATTGGATGCCATCCATCCGCAATGGAGTTGGTTGATTTCCCATTATATACTGCCTGCGGATTTTCAAATCCATTATAAGTTCCCAAAAAGCTTTCTCTATCTGAATCAAAACCAGCGATCGGTGCATTCACAGAGAAGAAAGCGTAATGGTTACGTCTTTCCTTATATTCTGTCTTATGATAAATAGCAGAGTCCTTAACTTCCACTTCTCCTGTATTATAATTTCTTTGGAAGTTAGTTTGATCATCCCATGCATCCCATAGGCACCATTCTACAAAAGAGAATAGCTTTATCTGCTTCTTCTGATCAGTTGTATTTTTAATTGTTACCTTATGTATTTCACCATTGGTGTTTAGAGGTACGAAGAAATTAACACATGTTTCTATACCGCCACGGGAACCAGTGATTTTGGTATATCCCATACCATGTCGGCACTCATATTTGTCAAGTTCTTTCTTAGCAGGTGCCCAACCCGGGGACCATACATCACCATTATCATTAATATAGTAGTAACGACCGCCACCAAGATCCAGTGGTACATTATTATATCGATAGCGAGTTATTCTTCGTAATTTAGCATCCTTGTAAAAACTATACCCACCAGCAGTATTTGATATCATTGAAAAATATTCTTGAGATCCTAAATAATTAATCCATGGATATGGTGTTGTCGGAGTTGTAATTACGTATTCTTTATTAACATCATCAAAATAACCATATTTCATTAATGCATCCTCCTTATTTCCTTTTATTCAGTGATTTAATTATATTATACCTTGCCTTGCTTTTCAACTTAAACGTTTAAATAATATTTACTAAAAAGAATGGGAAATACTGTATGATATTTTATTAAGATTGGCTTATAAAGGAAATGACATGCCATAATTGGCGGCCCTAACTACTTTTTTAAGAGATATTTAATAAGATTTTTCTTTTTTTATATGTAGTAATATGATAAACTTAATGTTATTAGAAAGGCTTTTGTCGTAAAAGAAATGAGGTAATAGCATGCCTAGGAAAACAGCATTGGATGATAGTGCTGAACTTTATCAAATTCGAAAACAGAAAACAGAAAAGGAAAAATTACGTGAACTCCCGCGAAAGAAGAAGCTTGAATATATCTGGGAGTATTACCGATTTCATGCATTAGGTATTATTGCCGGATTTGCAATTATAGCCTATATTATCTACCAAATCGCAACACCGAATATTGAAAATGTATTTTACGTCGCTTGGATTAATAATACAATTCATGAGGATATTATTGAAGAAGTTCAGGCGGATTACGCAGAACATTTGGATCTCGATCCTAAAACGGAACAGGTATTATTTAATACTTCATTTTATTTTAATGCCTCACCGGATTTTGCTATGAATGCACGGCAGATCCTACCTACTTATGTTGCCGCTCAAGAGGTTGATGTTATAATTGCTCCAGAATCCGAATTCCAATCCTATGCTTACAACGGTTTTTTAGACAAATTATCAGATCAACTTCCAACTGACCTTTATAGTTCCCTTACGGATTACTTCTATATGTCAGATCAGGCTGAAGATCCTAAGAATAGTGTGTATGGTATCTATCTTACAGATTCTGAATTATTTAATAATCACGCGGTAAATAGCGACCCCTATGTTCTTGGAATCGTTGTTAATAGTAAACATAAAGAAAACTCAATTGAGTTCCTACGATACTTATTCGAAATTTATCCATAACATAATAGATATCTTATATACAAAAAATCCGCCAACTCTAAGCTTGTATACCTAGAGATGGCGGATTTTTTTAATTCTTCCTTGTTATATAACCTTTGGCCTTTAACAGCTCTGCAGTCAGCACAGCACCACCGGCCGCACCACGTACTGTATTATGAGATAATCCTACAAATTTATAGTCAAATACAAGATCCTCCCGTAATCTTCCAAAAGTAACTCCCATGCCGTTTTCATAGTCCCGATCTAGTTTTGCCTGAGGGCGATTATCCTCTTCAAAATATTTAATAAACTGCTTAGGTGCACTTGGTAAATTAAGCTCCTGAGGCAAACCTTTAAATTCGTTCCAGGCTTTAATGATTTGCTCTTTCGTTGGTTTTTTCTCAAAGCTAACAAAAACCGCCGCAGTATGGCCATCGCTTACTGGTACACGGATGCATTGTGTAGTAATTACTGGTCCTTCTGCTTTTACAATCTGACCATCAACAACCTTACCCCAAACACGCAACGGCTCCTGTTCACTCTTTTCCTCTTCTCCACCAATGTATGGAATTACATTATCAACCATCTCCGGCCAGTCCGTAAAGTTCTTACCAGCACCGGAAATCGCCTGATATGTGGTAGCAACAACCGTCTTTGGCCCAAACTCCTTAAGTGCATGAAGAGCCGGTGTATAGCTTTGAATCGAACAGTTCGGCTTAACTACAACAAAGCCCTTCTTGGTACCTAGACGCTTCATCTGAGAAGGAATCACTTCAAGATGTTCCGGGTTTATCTCTGGAATAATCATAGGAACATCCGGGGTCCATCTATGAGCACTGTTGTTGGAGACAACAGGAATCTCCATTTTTGCATATGCTTCTTCAATTGCTTTAATTTCTTCCTTAGTCATGTCCACAGCACTAAAGACAAAATCAATATCTTCACTAACTTTTGCAACATCATTGACGTCTTTTACAATTAATTTTTTAACAGCCTCTGGCATTGGTGTATCCATCTTCCAACGGCCTTCAACTGCTTCTTCATATGTTTTTCCAGCACTTCTTGGGCTTGCGGCTACTGTTACAACCTCAAACCAAGGATGGTTTTCTAATAAAGAAATAAAACGCTGGCCTACCATTCCAGTACCGCCAAGTATTCCTACTCTCAATTTTTCCATACTTAATCCTCCATATTCGATCATTTGTCGGTTTTGTTCTTCCGCAGCATACAACTGTCTTTTCTGTAAATATACTATATCGCAATTACAGAAAAAATCAATATTAATTTATTATAATATTGTCACTTTGTG
Source organism: Clostridiales bacterium (assembly GCA_012523925.1). Classification (GTDB taxonomy): domain Bacteria; phylum Bacillota; class Clostridia; order Lachnospirales; family Lachnospiraceae; genus Mobilitalea. Next base: position 13,270 of record JAAYSQ010000243.1, on the reverse strand, counting down.
ACACTTTAATATAATTTCACCCATCTAATTGAATCCTTTGGTAATTATTTAGTAATTTTATAAATAATTAGTTAGAAGTTGCTGCAGGTCCTGTAAGCTTTCTATTTCATTTACTTGGTTCCGAAGTTTTGCCGATTGCGGATAACCAGCAGTATACCAGGAAACATGCTTCCGCATTTCACGAATACCGGTATATTCGCCCTTATTCTCAATTGATAGTTTGGCATGGCGCAGTATTGTATCACGTATTTCTTCAAAATGAGGTTTTGGAGAATAAGTACCTGTTGCTAGATATGATTTTATTTGTTCAAAAATCCAAGGGTTCCCCCGTGCTCCTCTCGCAATCATAATTGCATCGCAATTTGTTTGCTTTAACATACCTTTAGCATCCTCAGGCGTAAAGACATCGCCACTACCTACAACTGGTATACTTACCGCTTCCTTCACCTGGCGAATAATCTCCCAATCCGCTTTCCCTCTATAGTATTGCTCCCGCGTCCTTGCATGCACAGTAACTGCTGCCGCACCATTTTCCTCTGCAATTTTAGCAACTTCTACTGCATTAATGCAATCCGAAGTAAATCCTGCTCGTATTTTAATGGTAACCGGTTTATTAATGGCTCTTGATACCTTACGAACAATCTCTCCTATAAGAGGAGGATTTAACATCAATGCGGATCCTTCTTTGTTCTTAACAACCTTAGGGACAGGACATCCCATATTAATATCTAAGATATCAAAATTACGCTCTTCGATGCGTTTTGCCATATCTGCAATAATATCTGGATCTGAACCAAAAAGCTGAACTGCTGCCGGCCTTTCCATTTCTGCTATCGCAAGAAGGCTCTCGGTATTCTTACTATTATAGAGAATACCCTTGGCACTTACCATTTCTGTAAATACAAGATCTGCTCCTTTTTCCTTGCATAAGATACGAAATGGCAGGTCGGTTACCCCTGCCATTGGTCCAAGAAATAAATTTCCTTCTATTTTAACATTTCCTATATATAAACTCATACTCCTTATCTCCCGATATAATTCTTGTCACTAATAATTTTTAGTCCTTTTAATGATAAGTTGGGATCATAAACGTTAATGCATTCAGTGTTTTCTGCAATAATCTTACCCAAGCCACCGGTTGCTACCACTTTACACCCGGAAATTTGAGATTCTGCTATCATTCGCTTCACAATATACTCAGTCTGACCGATACAGCCAAAGACTAGTCCAGCCTGCATACTAGTAACCGTATCCTTTGCCAAGATAGTATTAGGAAGGGCGATTTCAATCTCTGGTAGTTTTGCTGTATCTCTCCATAAAGCATTCGCTGATATCTGAAGACCAGGACTAGTTACACCAGCAATGAAGGCACCGTCTTCTGTTATTAAATCATAGGTAATCGCTGTTCCAAAGTCTATAACAAGAACCGGTCCGCCATAGATTTCATATGCTGCAACTGCATCCACCATCCGGTCAGCTCCTATTTCCTTAGGGTTTGCTGTAGGTGTTTTAATACCAGTTTTAGTACCAGTTCCCACAAGCAAAGGCGTAATACCTAAGTACTTAATAATACCAGACACTAGGGAATGCATGATCTTAGGAACAACGGATGCTATAGTAACATTATTAATATCCTTAATATTAATATTTTTCACTTTTAGAAGATCATGCAGAAGAAGCCCATACTCATCTGATGTTCGATTCACCTGCGTCGTCATACGCAAAGTTGCTTTTAGATTAATTCCTTCAAATACACCCAAGGTAATATTAGTATTACCAACATCTATAACTAGTAACATAAGTTTACCTCCCTATTTCTTTCAAGAAGAATACCTTATAGTAGGTTTCTATTGCCTCTAAAAAATCCCTCTTCGTTCTCTGTAGTTCCTTTATCTTTAAGGCACTGCCTATTTCGTCAAAATAAAAATCAGCCTCCGCAACATCTACCTTAAATAATAGAGTCCCATCCTCATCAAACTCTAAAGATAGTATTCCCCCAACGTCTTCAGTAAATAGCACACACATAATTTTTAATTCCTGTTTTACCTGTTCCGGTAAAGTAGCAAAATCATCATTAAACCAAAACTTCTTTTCATAAGAACTACTGGCACATAATACTATCCTATCTTGATACATCGAATTAACTTCCTTTCGTTTGGTATATAAGAATAGCTGATCGTTTTTTTCTTAGCCCATAGCTACCATGAGGTAACCGATAAAAATGACAATGAATCCAAACAGAATAAATAACATTCCCATATTCCTTCTCTTTGGATCCTTTTTATATTTTAAACCGTTAACAATATTCATGATACCACCTGTGGCAAATGCCATAAATAAGAGTAAACTGTTATGCGGGATAGTAAAAATAAGAATAAGAAAAATCATTAATAAAATTCCCAACAAAACATTAATTATATCTAAGCTAAGGGAAAATTCTCTTATTAATTTTTTTATTTTATCCATAGTACAGAATACTCCTTGTATTATATATTTCCTAAAGTCGCCACCATAACTGCTTTAATTGTATGCATGCGGTTCTCCGCTTGATCAAATATTAGATTAGCAAACCGTTCGAATACTTCTTCTGTAACTTCATTCCCTTTTACTGCTGGAAGGCAATGAAGAAAAATTGTATTCTGCTTTTTCGTTCTAGCAAGCAAGTTATGGTTTACCTGATATGGCTTTAAAAGGGCAATTCTTTCGTCTGCTTTCTCCTCCTCACCCATAGAACACCATACATCAGTATAGATTGCATCAGCCCCTTCAACCACATCCAAGGAATCGCTGACTTCCAGCTCACTTCCTGAAACAGACGCGTAGCTTTTACAAGTTTCCACTAATGCATCATCTGGCCACAGGACTTGTGGGGCAAGTATAGTAAAATGTATCCCCATCTTTGAACATCCAATCATAAGGCTATTCGCCATGTTATTTCTACCGTCTCCTACATAGACGAGTTTTAACCCTTTCAGCTTACCAAAATGCTCTTTTAATGTCAAGAAATCTGCTAAAATCTGTGTTGGATGATAGGTATCGGTTAAACCATTCCATACCGGAACTTCACTATACTCTGCAAGCTTCTCAGCAGTCTCCTGCTTATAGCCTCGAAATTCAATACCGTCAAACATTCTCCCAAGTACACGGGCAGTATCTTCAATACTTTCTTTATGTCCCAATTGTATGTCATCCTTGCCAAGATACTCCGGATGTCCTCCTTCGTCAATGCACCCTACTGTAAAAGCACATCTGGTTCTTGTAGAGGGCTTTTCAAATATTAATGCTATATTTTTTCCTTTAAGGCTATTTCCCGTAATTCCTTGTTTCTTCTTTTGCTTTAATTCAAATGCCAATTCAATTAAATATGCAATCTCTTTAGATGTATAATCTTTTAATGTTAAAAGGCTACGACCCTTTAAATTCATTTTGTTACCTCCAATCACTAGGAATATAAAAAACAATATACCTAGTCGTTCAAGATTTTACACTCCTGTTTTTTATACATAGATAATGTATATTTATACATTAATTGAAACATTTATTATTGTCAAGTTTTTTAATAGAAAAATCTGATATAGAAAAGGGATTCTAATAGAATCACCTAACTATATCAGATTACATAAGTAATGTTAATTCTCAATCACGTCTCGTTTAATGTATTCTGACATGAGATCTTTTTCTAAAATTTCCTTCGAGGTTCTCTTAAGGAGTAACGCTTTCTCATATTCATCCCGATAAAGGGAAGCATCTAACACTTCTCCTGTTCCTATTCTCCATGCTCTACTATCTTCGAAGATACCCTCTCTTGAAATTTGAAACATAACATCATCCTTAACAAAGGAACCTTCAAATAAGTATGAAGTAAAAGCCACAAAGCCTTCGGTTGCATTGGTAAGATCTTGGCCCAATGCAAAGGTTTCATCATAGTCAACCCCCATGATGTTCGCGATGGTAGGCATAAAATCAATCTGCCCTCCAGTGGTATGAATAGTTTCATCAACTCCACTACCTGGTACATGTATAATTAAAGGAACATTCATCATTTCATCGTAATCATAGGTTCGTCCAATAAATGCACTTACATCGTTTTGAACATCTTCCATACCACAATTGAGACCATGATGGTCACCGTACATAGCAATAACTGTATTATCATACAATCCAGCAGTTTTCAGATCCTCAATAAATTGTCCAATAGCCTCATCTGTATATCGAACTGTCTGCAAATAGGCTCCAAGCTTTTTACCTTTATCCTCTTCGGCAAGTTGCAATGTCTGATCCTTTTCTTCAATTATGAATGGATGATGATTAGTAAGAGTAATTACAAAGGAAAAGAAAGGTTCTTGCTGTGTTTCTAATATTGGGACCAGTTGCTTAAACATGGATTTATCAGAAATCCCCATCCCGATTATTTCATCCTGGTTCATATCCTCCATACTAATATAATCTTGAAAGCCCTGATAAGGATATGCCATCTCCCTATTCCAGAACTCGCCTTTATAACCGTGTACCGCAGTTGCTGTATAGCCTTGCTCCCGTAACAGCCATGGCAAGCCATGATAAACATTATCCTTATACAGACGGTAGCTTTCTCCCTCGATTACTGGATATAGGCTGTTTAAACTAGAAAACTCTGCATCCGATGTATTTCCTTTACCTATATTGGAATAGTAATTATCATAATATAAGGTATCCTTCTCCAATAAGCGGTTGATATTTGGAGTGATTTCCTGACCATTGTATTCTTTCCCTATCACAAAATCTTGAAATGCTTCCAATTGAATAACCACAAGATTCTTACCGCTTCCAATACCATTTAAGTATGGCTTGGTAACTTCAGGAACAATCTCATCCAGAACTTCAAGAATTTCATCCTCTCCCATTTCCTCAGGAGAAATATTATCAGCTATTGCATCATAGATGTCATTTACATGATTGGTAAAAAACTCAGTATTTTTTACCCGTTCAATTGCTGTTGAATGGAAGGGATTAATCACTAGTGTTAATATAATTGCAATTAGAATAGAAATCGAATATTTTAATTCTTTTCTTATATTCAAACCATGTTTTGTGTTTTTACCTGTATGCTTTTTAAAGCATGAATAGGCAAATGGTATATCAACAAACAGTAGGAAACTTGCCGGTATCAAAGTAGCAATAAAACTCTTCGGAACAGCTGTAACGCTCCTAGCCTGCCACAACTGACGTATGGATACCGTTTGATTATAGTAATTATAATACATTGTATCAGCAAACATCAGAAGACTAAGCAAAAAGTATACTGTTAGGAATATTCCTCTTTTTCTTTTCAACCCGCATTTACTAAAACAGAGAAAAATCGTCCCCCATATCAGCACACTAATTAAAATATGAACAATTTCCATTCGATTTACTTTAATTAATGAATAATACACCATCATCTTAAATGCAAATAGTACTGCAATAAAATAAGGCATGTTCAATAATTCTATGAATCTTTTCATAGCATCCCCTCTGTTGTCTCTCATTATGTTCTAACATCTTAGTTATGTGTGAAAATGTAAAACTATGTTAACTAGCAATATAATATATCATTGCAAAAACATTAGCAAGTACAATAATCTTAAATTTTTCTTAAATTTAAATAACTTAAACAATATCTACAATAACAAATGGCAAATATGAAAATTGAAAAAGCTTCTATAATAAACGAAACCACTTTGTTCGCTTATAGAAGCCTCTTTCTTATATAAATATTCGTATATTATTAAATTTTAATAGGAAGCTTAGTGCTTTTTCCTAGTCTAATTCATTATTAGAATTTCTTCTCTGCCTTGCGGCTTCATACATTAGTATCGCTGCTGCCACGGCTGCATTTAGAGATTCTACCTCTCCTTCCATTGGTATCTTAATCCGTATGTCCGCCATTTGGGAGACTTCCTCCGATAAACCATTGGCCTCATTGCCTATGAGGAATGCACAGCTTTGTTCAAAACTTCCTTCTGTATCGTATACCCTGCCCATCAAATGAGCTGCAAAAATAGTAATTCCTCGCCTCTTAATCTCCTCTAGAACAGCTAAGAAATTCTCAGCCTGATAAAAAGGAACACGGTATATAGATCCCATTGTAGAGCGAATCACTTTCGGATTGTAAAGATCCACACAAGAACGATTAAGAATTACTCCGGTAACACCTGCTCCCTCAGCAGAACGAAGGATTGTACCTAGATTCCCAGGATCTCGAATATCTTCTAATAATAATAACAATGGTTTTGAATACAAAAGAATATCCTCAAGGGAATACTCTGTTTGTCTAACAACTCCCATAATGCCCTGCGGTGTTTTGGTATCTGCAATATCTTTAAAAATATTATCAGCAAGTACCTCATAATCTAATTTAAGAAAATAATTTGCATTATCCGAAATCTTCGATTGATAAAAGCTTTCCGAAGCATAGGCCTTTACCAGAAGTCCTGCATTTCTAGCCTCTTCGAACATTTTTGTCCCTTCCACAACAAAGACACCTTGTTCCTTTCGAGCCTTGGCCTTCTTTTGTAATAAATTTAGATTTTTAACCTGGGCATTACTACTACTTGTTATTACCGCTTTCTGCTTCATATGGTTCTAACCTCTATTATCCAATTTTGCATAAACATGCTCCACCTATTAAGCCACTGGTACAGGTGGTAAGTTTTGCTTAATGTAATTACATTTCCTCTTGTAGATTACTTAACTTAGCTGCCTGATCCGCTGCAATTAGGCTACCAATAATCTCCTCTAGATCACCGTTTAAGACTGCTTCCAGCTGATGTACTGTTAATTTTATACGATGGTCTGTAACTCTTCCTTGTGGGAAATTATAGGTCCGAATCTTCTCAGAACGATCTCCTGTTCCAATTTGGCTCTTTCTAGCTTCTGCTTCCTCACTCTGTGCCTTCTGTAATTCCATTTCATATAGCTTAGAACGCAATATTTTAATTGCCTTATCTTTATTCTTAAGTTGTGATTTTTCATCTTGGCAGGAGATTACAATACCTGTAGGCACATGGGTAAGACGCACAGCAGAGTCCGTTGTATTAACACTCTGTCCACCATTACCAGAGGAACGGAAGACATCAAATTTACAGTCGTTTAAATCTAAATCCACATCCACTTCCTCCGCCTCCGGCATAATTGCTACCGTCGCTGTAGAAGTATGGATACGACCGCCGGATTCCGTAACAGGTATACGCTGTACACGGTGTACACCACTCTCATACTTAAGCTTAGAGTAAGCTCCTTTTCCGTTAATCATAAATACAACTTCCTTAAATCCACCAATACCGTTCTCATTTAGATTCATCATTTCAGCTTTCCAACGATTACTTTCTGCATAATGTACATACATACGGTATAATTCCGCTGCAAATAATGCTGCCTCATCGCCACCAGCACCAGCGCGGATTTCAACAATTACATTCTTCTCATCATTTGGATCCTTAGGAAGTAATAATATCTTCAACTCTTCTTCTATTTCTTCTATCTTCTGCTTACAGATATTTAATTCTTCCTTAGCCAGTTCACGAATTTCCTCGTCACTTTCCTCTTCCAGCATTGCAAGACTATCTTCAATCGCTGTTTGCATTTCCTTGTATTCTGTATATTTTTCTACGATAGGAGCAAGTTCTGCTTGCTCTTTCATTAAATTACGATAATTCTTTTGATCATTAACAACATTAGGATCCATAAGCTCTTGCTCTAATTCCTGATATCGCACTAATAGATCTTCTAGCTTATCAAACATATATATTCCTCCATTTAAGACATATATCTTCCAGATACTACCCTATCCATTCCACTCAAGTCTTTTATAATCTTCACATCGTAAAATCCTGCCTTTTGCAGTATATCAACAACTTCCTTCCCTTGGTTATACCCAATTTCCATCATTATATAACCATTCGGGTTTAAGTGATTTTTCACTTGAAGTGCAATCCTCCGGTAAAAGCTTAATCCATCCTGATCACCATCCAAAGCCATAATAGGTTCGTGGTCACGTACTTCAGGCATAAGATTTTTAATATCCTCCGTTGGTATATAGGGGGGATTAGAAACTACTACATCATATTCACCTTTGATATTATCAAATAGATTACTTTGAATAAATTCTACATTCTGTTTATGTTTTGCGGCATTTTTTCTTGCTACTTTCAATGCCTTTTCTGAAATATCAACTCCAACTGCTTTTGTTAAATTACTAAGCTTAGCCAGGCTAATAATGATGCACCCAGATCCAGTGCACATATCCAATACTGATTTTTGATTGCATACTTTTAATGCCTCCTCTACAAGCACTTCCGTGTCCTGTCTTGGAATTAGTACATCCGAGCTAACTTCAAACTCCAAACCCATAAATTCTTGTTTACCTGTAATAAGTTGAAGAGGAATGTGCTTCGCCCTTTGGCGAATTAATTCCATATAAGCTTTTGCTTGCGTTCCTGATACCTCATCTTCCGTATGCAGGTAAAATTCTGCTCTACTTATCCCAAAAACATGGGCAAGCAGATACCATGCATCTACATCGGCATCTGCTATCGCATGTTGTTTAAGATAATTTCTGGCAGTCGTTAGAATTTCTCGATATGTGCTCATTCCCGACCTCTCTAATTATCCAAACCTTATCCAAATTGTTATCTACATTTATATACTTCATCTATACTTTCTTAACTTAATATCTTATCTAAAAATCCAAATATTTATCTAGAGCTTTAAGAATATCATCATCTTCAGCATCCTTATGCTCTAACGTTGCAGCTGTTTCTTCTTTAGCTTTTTTTCCAGCTTTATTAGCTTTCCCTACAACTTCAGTATTACCTTTAGCTGAATTTTTACTATTATTAGACTTTAAGTTTTTTTCTAGTTTATTATTTTTATTAACAGTGGCCTTAGAAGTTTGTTTGTCTTCCTTTTTCTCATCATCTGAACTCTCCAAGAATGCCTGCCAGTCAAATATCGTTTCCACTGATTTAATTGCTACTTCAATCATAGAATCATCTGGTTCCTTTGTGGTGAGTCCCTGCATAAGTAATCCAGGTTTACTCAATATATCAAGCACAACATTGTCTGTTCTACCTGCTAGACGAATAAATTCATAGGATATACCAGAGATTACCGGAATCAAAAGAACTCGGGACAATATTCTCCATGCCAGATTACCGGATGGTAGAAAAATAAATATGATTAAGCTAATTATCATTACAAATAGCATAAAGCTTGTACCACAACGTTTATTCTGCTTTGACTGAAATCTTACATTCTCCACAGTAAGTTCAAATCCATTCTCCAAGCAGTTAATCGTTTTATGTTCCGCACCATGGTACATAAATACTCTTTTAATCTCTTTCATCTGCGATGCCGCTAATACATAACCAATAAAGATTGTTATACGAATTAAGCCTTCTACTAAGGCAAGTGCATAGGGATTTGTTATTAATTTTGAAAAAATACTTGAGATTAATACCGGGAGAACCATAAATAAGGCAATCGACATTCCAATTGAAAGTATAACCGCTAATGCCATTAGAAGGGCATTGGATTGTTGTTCATTATTTTTCTTCTTTTTATCCTCTTCTTCCTCGTCTTCAAAGAAGCTTGCAGAGAAGTTCAAGACCTTTATTCCTATAACTAAAGATTCGACAAATACAAGCATCCCACGAAATATAGGTAATTTAAAAAGTTTTACCTTATCAGAAAAACTCTTCTGTGTATTCTTCTCTACTACAATTTCATTATTCGGTTTACGTACGGCCACCGCATAGGTATCCTGATTCTTCATCATGACACCTTCCATGACAGCCATTCCCCCAATACCTGATGGTTTCATCTTAGCACCCGAACCTTTCTACATAATATGTCACTTGACATATTATGGTCGTATTTTAATTATATGATTGTCGCGACAAATGGTTATGATGTCATAGCCACCATTAGCAAAATGTATATTATCCTAAATGGTGTTACATTTGTCGAATTATTAAGAATATAGTTTTATTTAAAAATAGGCTGAGGAAGTAAACCTCAACCCAAATTTAACGTTATGATTTATACATAGTCTATTTATCCTGACCAAGGCCATACCTACGATTAAACTTCTCAATTGCACCACGAGCAGCTGCTGCCTTCTGTTGTCCTGTATAGAAGGAATGGCACTTGGAACAAATCTCAACATGGATGGTTTCCTTAGTCGATCCAGTAACGAATTCATTACCACAGTTGCAAGTAACCTTAGCCTGATAGTAATTCGGATGGATTGCTTCTTTCATGTTTTCACCTCTTTGTTATCAAATATCATATATTGGTAATCATACAATTCCAATTTATAAACAGTGTGACTATTATAACATAGCTTTTTTATCATTGCAATACCTAAAAAACAATTTTGGTCTTACGAATCATGTCAATAAATTCCGCATTAGTTTTCGTTCGAATGAACATATCAATGATTCTTTCTGTCGCTTCCTCAGATCTCATGCCACTCATTGCCTTACGCATTAAGTAGCTTGCTTCCACTTCCGGCTTTGTGAGGATTAGGTCTTCCCTTCTTGTGCCTGATTTCGAAAGATCAATGGCTGGAAAGATTCGTTTTTCAGAAAGGCTACGGTCAAGGGAAAGTTCCATGTTACCGGTTCCTTTAAACTCTTCAAATACCACATCGTCCATTCTACTACCTGTATCTACAAGCGCTGTCGCAAGGATTGTTAGACTTCCACCCTCTCGCATATTTCTTGCAGCACCGAAAAATTTCTTTGGCATGTGAAGTGCAGCAGGATCCAACCCACCAGATAATGTTCTTCCACTTGGCTGCACTGTAAGGTTGTAGGCCCTAGCCAATCGTGTAATACTATCTAATAATATTATAACATCCTGTTTATGTTCTACTAAGCGTTTTGCTCTTTCAATAACCATCTCGGAAACTCGTTTATGGTTTTCAGGAAGCTCATCAAAAGTAGAGTAGATAACTTCCACATTTCTTCCTTCAATGGATTCCTTAATGTCCGTTACTTCTTCAGGACGTTCATCGATTAGTAATATAATCAATTTCATATCTGGATGATTTTTAAGAACTGCTTTTGCGATTTGCTTTAATAGTGTTGTCTTACCTGCTTTAGGCTGGGATGCAATCATGCCTCTTTGTCCCATACCAATGGGAGAAATTAAATCTACCATACGCATGGCTACACCACATCCTGGCGTCTCAAGATGAATCCTCTCATCGGGATAGATAGGAGTTAGATCTTCGAATTTTTGCCTTCTCTGAGCTTCACTTGGATGAAAACCATTAACAGCTTTCACATATAGCAAGGCACTAAATTTTTCGTTCTGATTTCGAATTCGGGTATTTCCACATACGATATCGCCTGTTTTAAGATTAAATCTCCGTATTTGAGCCGGAGATACATATACATCATTTTCTCCTGGAAGATAATTATCGCATCGAATAAAACCATATCCATCCGGTAATACCTCTAAGATCCCTTCCTTGGTTTCTCCGCTATCCAAATGATCAATTTCGCTTTTATTTGGTGTCGATCTCTTCTCCTGCCTGATAGCACCAGATGAGGGATAATGTTCTGTATGCTCTGTTCTCTGTTCATTTGAATTCTTTTCCTGTTGTTCAGAAGATCGTTCCTTTTCATTCTGATTCGCTTCATAATTCTTGATTTTCTCAATTAAATCACTTTTCTTTAATGTTGTTATATTCTTAAGCCCCATTTGTTTTGCTAACTCTCTTAACTGAACAAGAGTCATAGAATCATATTGTTTTTCCATTTATTCAACTCCTTTGATCAATATTGGATTCGGTTCGGAATGTAGATAGATATGATATAGACGTTAATCTTATGAAAGATAATAAAATAGATTTATCATAATCATGCGAAATCATTATACACCATTAGGACAAGAAAAGAAAGTATTTTATAGATAATCCATTCTATCTATCCAGAACTTACATAATTGATAGGTATATAATTGATACTAATCTATTCATAGGATTCATGCAACTCCGTAAGCTTTGCTTTCTTAAGGGCATACAAAATAACCGGAATAATAATAAGCTGTATTGCAATGCCTGGTATTGCATTCACGAATGCTTCTGTAAGGAAAACAGAAAATCCATAAGGTTTTTCTGACATACCTAGTAAAAATGTATTCGCAATACCCATAACAATTCGTCCAGCAATCATAGCACCAATTAAAGAGATATATACTTTTCCCTTTGTGAGGCGATATAAAAGTGCGGTGATGCATCCATAAGTAGCCAATTCGAACATCATAGAGATTCCTACCGGGTAAATCATCGGCCTACCGCTTATAACATAATTAAGTAATGGCAGGATAAAGCCACAAAAAGTTGCATAAGGAATACCACATAGCAAGCCAGCTAACAAGACTGGAATATGCATTGGTAATAAAATAGCACCTAGATTGACTCCTGGTATTTTATTGACCTGAGGAAGCAGTAGCCCTAAACTAATGCATATGGCCGTATAAACCAATTTTCTAATTTGTGCGTGTTTCATATTTGTCCTCTCCCTTTGCTTCATTAAAATGGATTAATTTCAAAAATCCATAGTATCTAATATTATATCACACAAGGCTTTAATATTTAACTGATTAAAGTACAAATTCTCTAAGGGAATCCATTTGCTAATAAATTGATGCAACTTTTCTTCTCCTTCCCTTACCCTTAGACGTTCCTCTTGCAAATTGCTATCAATCGACAGGAATATCTTCAGATCATAGGCATCTCTTAGTTCGGGATGCATAGAATAAGTGCCTTCAATAATGGTTAGTTTTTTTGGTTTCACTTGAACTGTTTCTCCATACTTCCATTGACCACATAAGTATGGCCGGTAGATAACGGTTTGCTGTCTTACTAATGGTATCAGCACTTCATCCTTAAAACGCTCATAATGAACATTAGCCCCTGGCTTTTCCAGTCGGTCTTTCGTCTTCATTTCTAAGGGAAGAAAAAAATCATCCATGTGAAACACATTACAATCAAAGTTTTCTGCAATGAGACTTGCTAAATAACTTTTACCGCTACCACACATTCCGTCAATCGCTACAATACCGGGAGCACTCCTTTTATATAATTCCTTAATCGAATCCAAGACCTTTCTATAATTCACCTTTGTATTCTGCTGATCCATAAACCCATCAAACTCTCTTTCCTTAATAAGTATACTTATTATCATAAGTAGCCTCTTATTATATTTATAATTTATAATCATCTAAATTTATAATTTAT
>JAAYSQ010000242.1 GCA_012523925.1 Clostridiales bacterium | reverse complement strand
GTAAGTGCAATGATAATTAAAGTAAATAATCGTGTCTGATAATAACTCATAAAATAATCATCGGTTTTGGTAACACTTACGATTTTCCATCCGGTGTAACCAACTGTTCTTACGGTTACCATACGATTCTCATTCTCAAAAACTTCCTCATAGGTACCATCTTGATATCTTGCTGCCAGTTCATTATTTTCCTTTAATAAACTAGAAATAATTAAACTCTGCTTGGGGTGATAAATAATCTCACCACTACCATCGATTAGATATACATAACCAGAATTATTAAAATTAACCTGTGTAAAAAGTTGCTCAATACCACTAAAATTCATATCTACAAGTAGAATTCCTCTACTGATATTTCCATTACTCGTTAATTCTACAACTCTACTTAGAGAAATCACCCAATGGTAATTATAGCTACTATCATGAAAAAGATTCTGCACATGAGGCGTGGAAAAATGCAAATTTTCAATTTCCTTATTTGCATTAAGGAACCAATTCTGCTCAGGGATATTAAGTCCCCATTTTAGGTTGTTCAGGGGAGCAGCTGCTACCAAATTTCCATCCTCACTAAAGCAGGCAATGCTTACGATATTATCCCGATTTGCCTCATAGAGAAGATTCATTTCCTTATCCAAAGTTTCTTTCGATAAATCAACCCTCTTTATAACATTATAATACATTGTATTAGATATCCGCATCATATTACGCAGATACATGTTTAGGTTTAAATTTACCTGTTCAATCAATTGTTCATTATTCTCAATGGTCATTTCCTTCATTGAAGAAACGGATCTAGAATAAATCGTGACTACCATAAAGACCATTCCCAGTAATGCCACCAATGAAAAAGAGATAGAAAGTATAAATTGAATACTCTTTTTCTTGAAATACTTTACAATCTTACGTAAAGTACGATCTAAGCTTTTTATTTTAGCACCCATAATGTTAAGTTACACCCTTTCTCTTCAATGTTAGCAAATAACTTATCGCTTTTTTCTATAGTTAGAGGGTGATATTCCATAATGTTTCTTAAATACATAACTAAAGTAATTGGGTTCTGTATAGCCTACTTTTTCTGCTATATTATAAGTTTTTTCTTCCGTCGTATTTAACATTTGTAATGCCTTTTCCATTCGAACATTTGTCAAATAATTAATAAAAGTGATACCCGTTTCCCTTTTAAATAAGGTTGAAAAATAGGTTGCACTTACGTTCAGATGTTGGCATAAAGCATCCACCGATAATTCACTATCATGATAATTCTCTTCAATAAATTTAATCGCTTTCTCTACTAATAGTTTCGTTGTATCCGTTCGTTCCCGATGTATCCCATTTCTAGCCTTTCTACAAACATCTAGTAACCATTGCTTCAAAGCTTCCAGAGAATCTAATTGGTGGATTCCATCATTTATGTTAAAGTTCTCTCCAAACACTTGTTTTGTGTCTAACTTATATGCTCGTCCTAGTTTAAAGATTTCCATGATTAATTCCATTAGAGAAATCTGGTAAAGTTGGATTGAAATTGTTGACTTTTTGATATAATGTATCAGTTCATCAATTGCTTTATCCAAATCTTCCGCTTCACCTAATTTTATCGCGAATACGATATTTTCTGTATACTGATTATCCCAAGTACTTTGGTAGTTTACTTGAGATTCAATATCCTGAATATAAATCGCCTGATTCGGTTCAAATAATACTCTATAGTCAATCGCGTCTTTCGCTCCTTGATAAGAATGGCTTAAGTTCATGATATCATTACAAAGTAATCCGATTCCTGCTGATGTAGTACTCTCTAGGAAACGATATGCACTCTTGCATAATTGATCCATTATATGAATAAATTCATTACTCTGTTTATCATCATCAAATAAAGCTACTACGACCACAGATCCTAGATAGATGCAACTCTTGAACCGAAAACATGTTTCCAAAGTCTCATCGACAATTTGCTTTAATGATAAGGTTGTCAATTCTGCTGGTGGTAGTTCGTAATCATCCGCTCTAAGCGAAGCATATGGATTGTCTGTATGTATGATTGCAACCATATAATAGGGAGAACTTAAATTCACGTCGTAGGTCTTCATCATTTCCTTTACTCGAGGCTTAGAAAGTCTTCCTTCAAGTAAACCAATCATAAGCTGTTCCTTCATAACTGGCAGACTTTCCAGATAATATTTTCTTAATTGGTCAATGTCTCGCTTTGTACCAATCTCTGCATCTAACTTTTCTTTAATTCTTATGAATACACTTTTTAACTCTGTAGAATTTATCGGTTTAAGAATATATTCTTCAACCTCTAATTTAATTGCTTCTTTTGCATATTCAAATTCATCAAAACCAGAGAAGATAATAATTTTGATATCTTTTGAAATCTGCTTTACCTTTTTGGCAAGGGTTAATCCATCCATAAAAGGCATCTTTATGTCTGTCATTATAACGTCAGGGCGAAGACGCTCTGCCACTTCTAGAGCGTCTTCCCCGTTATCTGCATAACCGATCACTTCAAATCCGATCGCTTCCCAATCTAATTTGCGTATGATCGCCTGTCTTACTTCTTCTTCGTCATCAACTAGTATCACTGTATAACGTTTCATGCACAATCTCCTTAAATAATTAACATAGCTAGTTTACTTTAAACGATTTTACAGTTGCTTCTAGGTCCTTTGCTTGAGATCCCAATTTCACAGCCGCTTCGTTCAATCTCTCGACCGCCTGAAGTTGCTCCTCAACAGTTACACCTAATTCATTCGCAGCGGCAGCGGATTCCTCAGAGGTAGCAGATATACTTTCATTCGATCTTAATGTATCATTTTTTGCTTTTTCCATATGTGCAATATCATTAACAATCTTTCGAATATTATCCGTAAGGCTTTCTACATGATAATTCATGTCTCCAAAGACTTTAACTGTACTAGACAATGCATCCTCCTGTGAGGCTACAATATCCTCTGCCTGTCTTGCCGTTTCCACTGTCTTCTGTGTCTGACCATGAATCTGTGTAATGATATCCTTAATTTTATTTGCTGCACCGGAAGATTGCTCCGCTAATTTTCTAATCTCTGAAGCAACTACAGCAAATCCTTTTCCCGCTTCCCCTGCTCTTGCAGCTTCTATGGATGCATTCAAAGAAAGCAGATTCGTTTGCTTCGCGATCTCATTAATCGTTTCTATAATGCTACTGATCATACTGGATTGCTTCTCAAGCTTCATAATATCTTCGATTACAATTTGCGTTATATCGGAAGTTCCTCTAGCTTTCTCACCCAAATTATCTACAGTAAGCATACCATGATCTATAATCTCTTTAGTGTTCAATGCAATTTTCTCAATCTCATCGGTACTCTCATGAACCGAATTGATTTGGTCAGCGAGATTTGCCATCTGAATAAGGCAACTTTCAGTATCCTGCGCCTGCTGTGTTATTCCCTGTTCAATTCCACTAACAGTCTTTGAAATATCCTTTGTTGCACGGAATAGAAGGTTTGATGTATCGGTAACATTTTCGGACGAAGTGGACACAATGCCACTGGCGTCCATCATCTTTCCAATCAAGCCCCGCATACCGCTAACCATCTGATTAATACTATTGCCCAAAACTCCAAATTCGTCATTTCTTTTAATATCGAGATATGTAGTTAAATCTCCATCTGAAACCCTGGCCAGGACATTGTTCGTCTTTTGAACAATGTTGGCGATCCCTGTGGATATAAAAGAGCCAATTAGTACTGCAATAATTGCTGCTAAAATTACGAATGCAACAGTTACAGTACGAACTCCCCTCACTTGTTCTAATATCAAGCTTTCTGGTATCAAGGTACAGAGTAATGCATTGGCTACGGGCATCTTAGTGTATAGATATAAATATTTTTCTCCATCATATTCTACATATTTATGGTTTTGTATATCCTCACTAGCAATTGCCTCTTGGTAAAAGTCAAAATTCAAAAAGGAGAAGTCCTCAGGTACATCACCATACATAATTTCACGGTCGTCCTGCGTAATTAATCCAGTAATCGTACGAGGGCCAAAATCAGCTTCCGCTAATGCATCGGTTATAAAGCTTTTCTTAATATCCGCTATAATATACCCAGAACGTTGATTTCGTGCATCAACAAAAGAACAGATATAGGAAAAACTATAATTATCTTTATTTGAGATACCATCCTTACTAAATTCCGTATCTATGAATGGATGGGATCCCACCCATATGGAGGTATTTCCGGATTGAGAAAGTAAGTTTGCCTCATAGGATTGTTTAAATGCACCATGAGATTCAATCTCAAAGGGTCCGTTTTGGGTTACCCCTTTTCCATAATTACCAAATATGTAGAATGTTTCTATATATTCATCTACTGATGCAATCCCTTTTATCCGTTTGTGAATATTATCCAATGCTGTAATTTCATCCATTGGCTTGTCCTGCAAAGCCCCGGAAAAGTACTGTTTTAAATCCTCATTAGTGGAGATTTCTTCTACTCTTGAAGCAATATTTTGCAATTCCAGGGAGAAATATCTACCGATCATATTAACGCTAGTTAAATTTGATGATTCATAATTTCTTATAATACCTTCTGATGCTTTGGAATAGGACACTACCCCCAAAGCAACAATTAATAATACAGGAATAAAAAAAGACCCAATTAATTTCATTTTTATGCTACGAAAATTTATTTTTTGTAGCCATACTGGTTTTCCAATATTGTTTAATTTATCGGCTGTATTTTTGGCATTATCTTTTGCTCTACCTCTAAAGTTTTTTATCATTAGTGCTACCTCCCAACAATTAGTCCCCACAACACCTTCCAATACAAGGATCCAATACTATGAAACGCGGATCTTGTAAGTTACAATAAAATATAACATTATTAGAACAAAAATTGATATTAAAATTGTTATCAAAATATCCAAAGCCTTTAAAGAAATAGGGATCTTATCATATAACTTTTCTTTCAGGTTCCTATCATCTATCTCCGCCCCCTTTTCCTGTCTAGTAGTTTCCTTTTGTCCAATATTTCCCTTTTGTCCAGTATTCTCCTTTCCCTCAATGATATCTTTTTTTTCTTCATAATCGTGTTTCATATTCTCATTCCTACTTTTTATAAATATAATAATATTTTTAAGTTACATAGACACTTTCTTATAAAATATTGCAGGTATCGATACCCTTGCCATGAATACAATTTAATTACGTCATACCCCACGATGACAAATAAAATGTGTAACATTTCTTTATATGGCAAAAGGACATATAATTACTTAATATAATTATATATCCTTTACTGTTAAATTTATACATCATCCTTATTTTTTAGCTAAATATTTTCTTAGGTCAAGTGCTACTGCGATAATGATTACAAGACCTTGTACGATGTATGTATAGTCTGTCTTTACACCTAAGAACTGCATGGAGATCTTTAATAATTCGAATACAAGTACACCAATTAGTATGCCTGAAATCTTACCTACACCACCATTGGTAGATACTCCACCAATAGTACAAGCTGCGATTGCTTCAAGCTCATATCCCATACCCATGTTAACAGAAGTTCCGCCAGCTTTTGCTGCAAGTAGGAAACCACCTAGGGCATAGAACGCCGCTGCTAAGGTATAGATAATAATTTTTGCTTTATTGGTATTAACACCAGCAACTTCTGCTGCATTTTCATTTCCACCAATTGCATACATATATTTTCCATGTCTAGTTTTATTATATAGAACCCACATTAATAAACCACAGATTGCTGCAATTACTAACAAATATGGTATTTCAAATCCAATTTTAGCTTCTCTAAAGAAAGATCCACTAGCAATCGTTGTGTAATCAGAACGCAAGCCACCGATTGGCTGAGCCCCAGTGTAAACCAAGGCAACACCATATACCAATGTCTGCATACCTAAGGTTGCGATGAATGGTGGCACCTTTAGATAAGATATAATCATACCATTGGCAAGACCAAAGATTGCACAGATACCAACTGATATAAGAAGTACAACGATTACTGGTAAATATGGTAGATTAGGAAACATTCTTCCGCTATAATCGCCTCTTTGTAATAAGGTCGCAGCAACACATGCACCCAAACCAACGAGTCGTCCAGCAGATAGGTCAGTACCTTTTGTAATTAAACATCCACTGACACCCAATGCAATGATAAAGCGGGTTGCCGTATTTACGGATAAATTCTTAAAGTTACCCATCGATATAAAATTCGGTTTTAAAAAGCCTACAACTACAGCAATTAAAAGCATTATAATTATAATTGCATTGTTTTGAGCAAACCGGATCGCTGATTGTTTATTAAATCTTAAAGTTTTCTCCATCTTCTTAACCCCCTATGCAAATTTTGTAGCTAAACTCATGATATTTTCTTGTGTTGCTTCTTCACCGGAAACCTCACCACTTATTCTGCCGTCACACATTACTACAATTCTGTCTGACATTCCAATCAATTCCGGCATTTCTGATGAAATCATAATTATACTCTTTCCTTGCTTTGCAAGTTCTGCAATAATTGTATAGATTTCATACTTAGCACCTACGTCGATACCACGAGTCGGCTCATCCAGTATTAATATATCAGGGTCATTGGCAAGCCATCTTGAAATAATAACCTTTTGCTGATTACCACCGGATAACGATTGTATCTTAGTTTTACTGCTCGGTGTTTTAATACTAAGTTTAGCAATGTTCTCTTTTACTAATTGCTCAATTTTCTTAATGCTTAACCAGAAACCATACTTTACAAACTTGTCCAGCGAAGCAATCGCCACATTATCTGCCACTGATAAAACGCCAAAGATACCTGTTGCACGACGGTCCTCTGTTAAGAGGGCAATACCATTTCTAATTGCATCTTGTGGTCGCTTTATTCTTAGAGTTTTCCCTTTATAGGTAATTGTCCCATGCTTAATACCACGGATACCAAAGATTGCCTCCATCAACTCAGATCTCTGTGCACCTACAAGACCACCAATCCCCAAGATTTCTCCTTTACGGAGCTGGAAACTTATGTTTTTGAAGGACTTATCCGTTATAGAAGTAAGATCTTTAACTTCAAAAACCACTTCTCCTGGCACATTTGATTTCGGCGGGTACAAATTCTTGAGTTCACGTCCAACCATTCTCGTAACAATCATGTCAATTGTCAATTCTTTTGCTTCCCAGGTTCCAACATATTGGCCATCACGCATGATGGTAACATCATCTGAGATGCTTAGAATTTCAT
>JAAYSQ010000241.1 GCA_012523925.1 Clostridiales bacterium | reverse complement strand
GTGTGGTAGTAATGTATTAGAGAATAAGAAAGGATTTTGCTGTGAGAGCAGAGCTTGCGGTTTTGCTTTATGGAAAGCAAATAAGTTTTTCACTGCCAAGAAAAAGAAATTAACCAAGACCATAGCAAGAGAACTTTTGAAAAATGGCAAAGTAGTATTAAAAGGCTGTTACTCTGAAAGAACAGGTAAAACCTATGATGCCATTATCATTCTCAATGATAATGGTGGTAAATATGTGAATTTTAAAATGGAGTTTCCTACAAAGAAAGGAAGGTAAAGCATGAGTATTAAAAACCTGGTTAAGACGATTTTAGACATTGAAGTAAGTACGGAAGATATACTAAAGTTACATGAAAACCCACAAAAATATACTAATAGTGAAGAGGATGCTGAAAAGTTAAAGGATTTGTTCTTGCTTATGGATTTAGCGGATAGACAGGAGGTGGACGAAGATGACAACTACTGATGAACTTCGCTATATTCAAGCCTTTTCAAGAATTATCGGTGTTAAAGAGGATGATACTATAGAATATGTGCAAAGAAAGGGATTAAATGCGTTAGTAGACAATGCCACACAGCTCCTTGCTACTCCAGTACAACGAGAAAAACATCAAGCTTTTCTCGATTTATATAGAATGAGCCGTGGTATCAATATTCGAAATCCTGTAATTAATTCACCTGAAAGTGCATCTGCCTTTTTTCATTCGGTGATGGATAATATTTATGATAAGGAAGCATTTGTCGTAGCATTTCTCAACACCAAGAATCGTGTTATTGACCATGAAGTTGTGTCCGTTGGGACGATTAATAGCTCACTGGTACACCCAAGGGAAGTATTTAGAAATGCCATCATTAACAAAGCGAATTCGGTTATTTTATGCCATAACCACCCATCTGGAGATTTAACTCCAAGTACAGAGGATATTAACATTACCAGACGCTTAGAGGAGACTGGAAAACTATTAGGGATTAAAGTTTTAGATCACTTAATTATTAATGGCATTAATCATAAAGAGCTATATTCCTTTAAGGCAAAGGGAGTACTGGAAACAGTAGAAACTTATGATATTAATGCATCACAATCAATAAAAGAAGGGGAAAATGGTTTTACTGGGAAAAAAACAGAAAAGGAACAAGAATCTGATTTTATGATACCAATACAAGAACATACCTATCCTCTGCCTGACCCTGATATAAGCATTAAAGACTGTAATTCTTACGGTTATTTAGATGATGAGATGCTACCACTATCAAGAGAACGTGCCGCAGAATTATTTGAACAAGGTTTGTCAGTGTACCTACTTTATGAAGATGATACTGAGGCAATGGCTTTTGACCTTGAGGATATTGATAATCACAGTGGGATATTCGGAATTCATCGTACTGACTGGATAGAATTACAAGATTACGAGGCAATTAAAGACAAAGAAAAATCTTCTGTATCGGAACTTGAACAGAGATTTTTAGAAACTCCAACTGACTCCTTTGCAATTTATCAGATTAAAAGAGGCGAGGAACTCCGGGATTATCGATTTGAAGGATTAAAACGATTACAAGGTGCTGGTAATTCTGTAGACCATGATAATTATGAACTTATCTATACCTCACCCTTAACAAATTATAACGGAAATCAAAATCATACCCTTAACAAGCTCTATGAACAATTTAATATAAATCACCCTACTGATTTTAAGGGACATTCCCTTTCTGTTAGCGACATCATTGCTTTAAAGGTGAATGATAGGATATTTTTTCATTACGTTGATAGCTTTGGTTTTATTGAACAACCACACTTTCTTCCTCAAAGAAACTACTTAGAAACAGCTGAAAAATCAATAGAGCAAAATTATAACCAACTGGACGGTATTATCAATAATAAGCCTACTGTAGCAGAAAGAAAGGAAAAGAAATCTTCTGTAGTGGAACAACTTAAAACAAAGCCTTTCATAGAAAAAGATAAGCAGAAAAAAATACCTCAAATAGGTACTGAAAAGGAGCGATGATTAATGAGTAAATTTACCGTAGAAGAAAGGAATTTAATATGTATCTACAACACAGGCACAAGAATGGATTTGCTTTCAGAACTTGCAGAAATGAAAACTCATTTGGGAAAAGTTGAAACTGAACTTTTGGAGCTTACACAATCAGTTATGGATAAGATAACTGTTATGAATGATGGAGAGTTTAACTGCATTACAGCAGAATTAATTGCTGATTTTAAGGGATAACTTTTGTTAATCGATAAAAAAGAAGGGAGAAACAAATGAGTATGAGAAAGATTTACCGTGAAGTAGCAAAGAAACACGGCGTTTCTGTAAAAGAAGTAAAAGAAGAGATGCAGAAAGCTTTAGACCATGCATATAGCAATACAGCTGATGATGGAGTTATAGTAGCTTATCAAAAACAAGTACCATCAAAAGGAGACATACCTACACCTGAAGAGTTTATAAAGTATGCAGTAAATAAAGTAAAAGAATAAGACGAAACTACCCAGTATAGGGATTATTCTGTATTGGGTAGTTTTGTTGATTATATAGTAATCTTATTAAAGAAATATTAAGGGATTAATATGATATAATATATTTGGGTAGAATTAGGTGTCGCATCAGTAAATTTATATGAACCAAGAGAATAAAAAGGGGAGATATGATATGGATTATATTTGGTTTGATGATAAGAGTTCGATTATAAATCAACTCCCGAGGAATTTTAAGTCAGCAGCAATAATACTTAGCCCATTCATTCAAATGCCATCAAATTGGGTGAGTTTCAAACAGAAAAATTGGTTTGAAGTAAAATATCCATCTGACGAGGAAATATTAAGATATGGTAAGGCTATCTCATGGAAAACTATTGAGCAAGAAAGTAGTTTTAGTAATCATAAAGAACTTGCTGTGGCTTTAAAAACTTCAATTTTAGCACTAGAACCTGAATATTCAAGAATTGATTTAATGGAAAAGATAAACCTAAAAAGAAACATATATTATCCATCTGAAGACAGTCTGTCGCCACTTTTAATTAAAGATTTTTTAAATGTGATTTCTTCAAAGGGCGCTAATAATCTTTACTTCTCAGCACCTACTCAGAACAAGAGTGGTATACTGCAAATTAAAACAACAACTACTCTAGATATATGTGATATAAGTAATGGTGAATTAATGCTAGTTGATGAAAATTTTGAATTTGCTTTTTTAAGTTTATATGACTCATTTAGTACTCTATTTCTTACAAGGGAAAAGAATATTGCTAGTACTGTTCAAACTTTGAATTGGGAGGCAGTTGTTTGTGATGATAAGACAAGATTAAATTGGTATTTATAAGATAAAGAATAGAACAAAATTCAAATATGGTATGGAGCGGATTGGTGCTAGTATATAACTATGGACACTAAACAAGGTTTTTAATATACTAAAGCTAAGCAAGTGTTCTCTATAAGTTGTTATATTAGTATTTTTGTATTATATAGGGGGGACATATTTGTACGGCTTAGATATAAATTTTGATTATGATTTTACAAAAGAATATAGATTCAAGTACGAAAGCCAATGTGACTGTGCTTATTGTATAAACTATTATAAAACTTTCAAAGAAAAGTATCCTAAAACATCTAAGTTCTTAGAAGAATTTGGTTTAGGCATAGGGTTTCCATTAGAAATTATGCCATTAGAATATGACAAGATGGACAATGAGATGGGATATACATCCTATTATCCAGTTAAAGGTACTATGGATAAAGATGAGTTGATATTAAACTCGGATGGAATTGAGGTAAGAGTGTTTAAAGGTTCAGATTTAAATAATCCTTGTCCTAATCCTAAAATGGGAGAACCTTATTTAATTATAGAGATATCTGAAATTAGGTTGCCATGGATTTTGGATGAAGATGTAGAGTAGATATCTTTGTATGGGAAAAAAATAATTTAAGTTGTTAGATTTATTTGCACTTATAAAATAGGAGAAAACAGATGAATATAATAAAAATAGAGGGTATATCAGAATTATATCCCGAACCAATAGAAGGTACATCAGAGTGGTATTATTGTAAAGGGAGCAAAGACTATTTCTGTGATTTGTATGAAGCAGAGGAAATAGTCAAATCTGGAAAGGACTTTTCGGGCATGACTTGTCACTTAATTCATTATCCAGAAGGAACTGTATACAGTCCATTTAAGCTTCAAGAAAACAGATATATTGAGGGACCAGTCTGGGATAATGGTAAGCTATATTTTCTGTCTGTTGATTTTAATATTCAGAGAATACAAATATATAGCTATTTACCAAATGTAGAAATAATTGAACTGATAAAAGAGTTACCACTTGGAATTGTTAAAGACTGTTACAATCTTATGTTAAAGGTATCACCTATCACTCTTACGAGGGATGAAAATGAGGGTATCCTTGAAATTATCTGGCCCAATAATAGAGAAATTCAAGTAGGACCAACTGAGACATTATTGTTTCGTGATGGAGATGATTTGTATTTATCAGAATGGCATGAGAATCCAGAGTATAATGAAAATGTAATTGTTAGAGATTTAAAAACAGGAAAGATAAAAGAAAAACAACCAGGCTATCTATGCAGATTACCTGATGGAGTTTATTGGAGAATATAATATATGGATGAATTATATTGTAGAGGGTGAATGTAAGAATGTATGGGGCAATCATAAACAAAGGAGAACAATATTATACTGATTTATATAAAGTTTTTAATGCAATTAATAATGTTCAGAAAAATTATAATTGGCTAATCACTGATTGCGTATGCTATCCATCTACAAAACAATTTGCTGAAATTTTATCTAATGAATATTGTTGGTTAAGCGGTAGCGAATTAACTAGAATTGTTGAAAAGGAAAACTTTCAGTGGATTTGGGCAGTTTTATCGGGATTTGATAAGAGCATAACATTAGATGAAGTATTAGAGTATCCTCTACCCTATGCAGAGGAATATACAGGATTTTGGGAAAATCCAATTTCTATACAACATCCTTTGGCAACTGTTGAAATTATTCCTTGGGACAGTTCACTTACATTAATTATTAGTAGAGAGAGAAAAATAGTCGATGACTTTAAGGAAAGTTTCCCATTAAGCGAAGACTTAAACTATTATAATAAAAAATAGGTATAGTACATTTAGTTATAAGTGGAGGAATAGGTGATGAGAAAAGAATTTGAAATTCAAGGGGCTGTAGAGGTTCCAAGTGAAGTAACGGAAGAAGAATTTGTAGATAAATTCATCAGCTTCATTGAATCTAATAATTGGTGGTTTGGTGGAGGGATTAGAGAAATTATTGATGGATTCTATATTAATCAAGATGGGACAAAAGGTGAGCATGTTTTAGATACTGATTTAAAAGAATTAATTTCAAAGGATAAAAGTGCAGAAGCAATAGAACTATTTATGAATTTAACAGGGGAAAGTTTAGAAGAAGCTAAAAGACACATCAATAGTTTAAGTAAACTTTTATAGAAAAAATGTAAAAAATGAAGGTGATAGAGTGTCAAAATTGATAACTCCATTGGGAGTTTTTAGGATATTTGATAATGCTGTTGAGCTAGAATATAAAGCAGTTAAACTAGATGTTGATCCAGTTAGATTTCCGGATATTAACGGTAGGTTTAAAATAATGGTAGAGTATGAAAATGATAAATTTCCACATTTAATTTATTGTACTTTACAAGGAATTGATTATCGTAAGGTAGAGTATAGAAATGAATCAGGAGAAAGATTAGAATGTAGATCAATTTATCAAGACAATATCAAGCTGTCTATTGGAATTGAGTGTGATACATATTATCTAGACGGAAAAAGGATAAGCAGCTATGATTATGATAGTGTATATTTAAATAATGGCATAGGATATTCTATATTTCCTGTAACTAAGTCGAAAATACTTATTTTTGGTGTAGCTTGGATTAAAGAATATAACGAAATAAATGAAATTCAAACATGGTTTCAAGCAGATCCAACACTTATGTAGTGAAGGAATTTTTGTAATTTGCATCATGTTAGAGTATATAAATTTGCCGTTAAGTTTATATCCAAGTGATAGTATTTTAAGAAAGGGAGTATATGTGTGGAATATAATATAACATTTATGGTTAAATATGATAAAGTTGCAAAAAATAATATAGCGCCAATTTTTGAAAGTTATGAATGGTGGCTAGGGTTAGTCTCAAAAGTTCTAAAAAATACAGATGAATTTGAAATGAGACTTTGGAAAGATGATGTGGAAGGTATTCAATCTGGGCAAAGATTTGGAAAACAAGTTCCTAATAATAACACAATGGAAATAGTTTTTAAAGGTAAGCTGACTCCTGAACTAGAACAAGAGATTTTAACTAATTATTTAACTAAAGAAGGACATATCAAATGGTTTACTTTGAACTTAAAAAAAGGTAGCGAATATGTTTTTTCTAGTGCTCATTATGGAGATGAAACATTGATTACAGTTGATAGTATAGAGCAAGTCAATGTTATTCAGATGTGGGCTAAAGGATATCCAATAATATGGAGAGTGGACGTTTTTCAATGTGAAGGATAATAGAAGTTTATGTCGTATTTGTAGATACATGTACAACATAAAAACAAACAGATAAATAGGAAATTTGTCTAAGAAAGTGGTGATCGATATGAATATTAAAGTGGAGTTTTTTCGATATGATTTAATCCAAGCGATAGGTGCAGGTATCTATGAAATTAGTATAGTCAAAAACAACAAATCAGAGGTTCTTTATATTGGTGAGTCAGTTTTTGTTTTGGTACGATGTGCTTCACATCTATATGAGTTAAAGAAGAAGCCAGAATATTTTGGATTTACTGACACAATAATTGATGATCCAAGCATAACATTGAAATTTAAGCTAATTGAAGAAAATATTAATAAAATTTTACGAAAGAAAAGAGAAACGGAGCTGATTAAGGAAAGAAAACCATTAAGCCAAAGTGGGATTGCAGATAGGCAAAAAAATGTAGAAGATAAAATCGAAGCACTTACGCAATTTTTGAATGGCAATTAAAAAAAGATGAAAAGCTGTAGTACTAATATGTACTCTGCTAAGACAACTTCCAATTTATCTAGTTAAGGATAAGCATAAAAATAGATCCATCTATAACACATTCTTTATAAAGACTGTAACAAATAAAATTTTAAAATAAGATTAAACACCTAATACATGGCACCATCCGTATTAGGTGTTTTTTGATTAAGCAATCTGGTAATATGTCAAGAGATAATTTTTAGAGAAAAGAAAAGAAACACTTAAAAAAAGGTAATCTTAATAGAACCTATGATTTTAATCAAAAAATAGGCCTGGAAATTGTAATTATTTTATT
>JAAYSQ010000039.1 GCA_012523925.1 Clostridiales bacterium | reverse complement strand
TTATGGAGAGCATGATAAGGAGACACAAGGACCTCAAACTACGGAACTCATTGAAAGTTTACCTAAAGTGGAGGTAAAGGCTTACCCATTTACCCATTTTGATTTCTATAAACCAAGTATTAGAGAAAAGATAATTACTGATCAAATTGCCTTCCTTAAAAAGTGTTTTTCAGTATAAATAATTAACTTAATAATATATAACCAATAAATAAGCTATGAAGAATTCTTCATAGCTTATTTATTTGTGAAAAAATAGAAGGCAATTAATATCGGAATTATATCTCATCTGCACCTCTTCTGCATTTTACCGTTGTAGTATATACCTATAAAATACTTCAAAGAGAAATTAAAATTTATACAAAATTGTTGCAGGGAGGCTTAATAATGAACGAAGGATTAAGAGTTTAGGTGTAATGAAAGAAGCATTCTTATTTATCAAAAAACGAAAAGAGGTACTGTATGAAAAAAATAATTATTAGTTTATTAATAGCTATTCTTATGATGGGGATAACAGGCTGTAAAAAGGAACCTATAGAAAAGAATATTGAAATAGATATTACAAAAAATAATAGGGAAAATGCTAATACTGAAAGAAATGGGAAATATAGTGATAAAACTGTATATTTAACATTTGATGATGGTCCAAGTGAAAATACTGAAGAAATATTGGACATACTTGATATATATAATGTTAAAGCAAGCTTTTTTGTTGTTGGGAAAGAAGATAGTTATTCTTTAAATATGTATAAAGAAATAGTTAAAAGGGGGCATACTCTAGGAATGCACTCATATAGCCATAAATATGATTATATATATGAATCTTTTGATAATTTCTTTAAAGATTACAATAAAATTTTTAATTTATTATACGATACAACAGGCGTTAAACCATCAATATATAGATTTCCAGGGGGAAGCTTAAATGATGTAAATAATATAGATATTGAAAGTATAATAAAGTATTTTAATTCAGAAAACATAGTGTACTACGATTGGAATGTCTTAAATGGTGATGCAGAAATAATTAATTACACAGATAATGAATTAATAGATAATGTTATTTCAGGAATTGAAATTAACAATAGTTCAATTGTTCTTATGCATGATTCTGAAGATAAATATGCAACAGTAAGAACATTGCCAGTTATTTTAGAAAAATTAATTTCTGAAGGTGCAAAAATTGCTCCCCTTGATAAGAATTCGCCAAAAATTCAAATGGTTGAAGCAGATTCAATAAAATAACTGGAACTTTTTATAAAAATATGTTAAATTATGAGCAAATATTAACTTTGAGTTAAGTTAATACCTTAGTTACATTGACACTAAGGAAATTATAAAACATTTTGCTAAAAATTAAGAGCTTATGCTTGTAAGTATGCAAATGGAGGTTAAATAATGAGTACAATATTAGTTGTTGAAGATGAAGATATTTTAAGAGAAATTATAATAGACTATCTAGTTGAAGATGGTTATAAAGTGTTAGAGGCTGCAGATGGTGAAAAAGCTTTAGAGCTATTTCAAACCAATTCAGTAGATTTAGTTATCTTAGATATTGGTCTGCCAAAAATTGAAGGTTGGTCAGTTTGTCGTAGAATTAGAAAAAACTC
>JAAYSQ010000240.1 GCA_012523925.1 Clostridiales bacterium | reverse complement strand
GATTAATCCATACTCTTTGATTAGGTTCAAAAGTAAATTCATTATGGCCTCCGGATATCTGATTCGAATTAAATATATGCGAGTTATCGAGAAATATAACTATACTAAAGTAAATACATAATAATTATTATCAAGTTATTATCAAGGTTATATTTTCTATTGCAATTCATCGAAATCCTTGACAAATAGCTAAGATATGATTATATTAGAATAATAGTTGTGAAATTTCATTGGTTCAGCTTGTTTGCTTATTGTTAATGATTGATTTTCATTCTTTAACCTAGGAATCGATGTTTTGAAAGTTAATATGTGGAAAGTTAATATGTGAAAAGCTAAGATAAGGAGTAGTAAGAGGAAATGTGCTTTCAGAGAGCTGCCGGTGGTGAAAGGCAGTAGTAACAAACTCCGAACTCGCCTTTGAGCTCCCTTTCTGAATGAAGTAGGTTAGGGCGGATATCCCGTTATCGATATTGAGTGCATAATGATATTGCGTTACCATAGTTATCATTATGAATTAGAGTGGTACCACGGAAGCGATTAATCCTTTCGTCTCTAGGAATGACATGAAATTGTAGGGGAAACCTATAATTGAAAAGTCAGGAATGAGGCGGGAGGTTTTTTTATTTGATAGGAAATATTTCTGCAATATCCTATAAATAAAAAAAGCTCTGCATATGTGAAGGAAGTTCTAAAAATATAATAACTATGCAGCTTCGTAGTATCTGATAGTTATCAAGAATATTATTAGGAGGAGTTTAATTATGGCTACACCTTATAATCATAGGGAAGTAGAGAAGAAGTGGAGAAAACACTGGGAAATGCATCCGGTGAATGTAGACGATGGTAAGAAACCAAAATATTATTGCCTCGATATGTTCCCATACCCATCCGGAAGCGGATTGCATGTAGGGCATTGGAGAGGTTATGTTATTAGTGATGTTTGGAGCCGATATAAGATGATGAATGGCTACTATATTATTCATCCAATGGGATGGGATGCCTTCGGTCTGCCTGCAGAAAACTATGCGATTAAAATGGGAGTTCATCCTAGCCAATCAACTGCTGAAAATATCGCTAATATCAAGAAACAGATGAATGAGATAGCTGCAATATATGATTGGGATATGGAGGTTAATACTACAGATCCTAATTTCTACAAATGGACACAATGGATCTTTGTTAAGATGTTTAAAGCAGGCTTAGCTTACGAAAAGGAAATGCCTATTAACTGGTGTCCTTCCTGTAAAACAGGTCTTGCAAATGAAGAGGTTGTTAGTGGTAGCTGTGAACGCTGCGGCTCCAGTGTATCCAAGAAAAATTTAAAACAATGGATGCTAAGGATTACAAAATATGCAGATCGTTTATTAGAGGATTTGGATAAATTGGAATGGCCAGAGAAGGTTAAGAAGATGCAGGCTGAGTGGATTGGCCGCAGTTACGGAGCCGAGATTGATTTCTGTGTAGAAGGTAGTGAAAAGACAATCAGAGTCTATACAACAAGACCGGATACCCTATACGGTGCAACCTTCATGGTTTTAGCGCCAGAACATGAACTGGCTAAGGAATTGGCTACAAAGGAACAGTATGAAGCTGTTGAGGATTATATCTACAAGTCATCTATGAAATCCTCCGTAGATCGTATGCAAGATAAGGAGAAAACTGGTGTGTTCACTGGAAGCTATGCAGTTAATCCATTAAATCAGGAGTTGATTCCGATTTGGTTATCCGATTACGTACTAGCGGACTATGGTACTGGTGCAATTATGTGTGTACCTGCACATGATGATAGAGACTTTGCATTTGCAACCAAGTTTAACATCCCGATTGTTCAGGTTATCTCCAAGGATGGCAAAGAAAATCCAGATCTTAGTGAAGCTTATACCGAGCCAGGAATTATGATAAATTCAGGGGATTGGACGGGAATGGATTCCGAAGAAGCAAGGAATAAAGTTCCTGAAATGCTTGAAAAACAAGGCATTGGTAAGAAAACAACCAATTATAAATTGAGGGACTGGGTATTCTCTAGACAACGTTACTGGGGAGAGCCTATTCCGATTATTCATTGCGAGCATTGTGGCGCTGTTCCGGTTCCGGAAGAAGAACTTCCGTTAACCTTGCCTGAAGTAGAGAAATATCAGCCGACTGGTACTGGAGAATCTCCTTTGGCAGAAATCCATGAATGGGTGAACACAAACTGTCCGCAGTGTGGTGCTCCTGCGAAGAGAGAAACTAATACCATGCCTCAATGGGCAGGTTCCTCCTGGTACTTCTTACGTTATGTTGATAACAAGAATGATAAGGAATTAATATCGAAGGAAAAAGCTAAAAAATATCTTCCAGTAGATATGTATATCGGTGGGGTGGAGCATGCGGTTCTTCATCTACTGTATTCACGATTCTATACGAAATTCTTAAATGACATAGGAGTTATTGATTTTGATGAGCCATTCGTTAAATTATTCAATCAAGGTATGATTGGTAAAGATGGCGCAAAAATGAGTAAATCAAAGGGCAATGTAGTTTCTCCGGATGAATTGGTTCGCGACTATGGATGCGATGCTTTAAGAATGTATGAGCTTTTCGTAGGACCTCCAGAACTAGATTCGGAATGGGACGATCGAGGAATTGATGGTGTATACCGTTTTATCAATCGTTTCTACAATCTGGTTATGGTTAATAAGGATAAATTATCTAAGGAAACGAAGGAAACAGTTAAACTTCGTAACCGTATGGTTTATGATATTACCAGCCGTCTAGAGGCCTTCAGTTTGAATACAGTCGTTAGTGGTTTTATGGAATACAACAACAAAATGGTTGATTTGGCCAAGAAGCAAGGGATCGATAAGGCAA
The DNA here is from genome assembly GCA_012523925.1 of Clostridiales bacterium. Classification (GTDB taxonomy): domain Bacteria; phylum Bacillota; class Clostridia; order Lachnospirales; family Lachnospiraceae; genus Mobilitalea. Next base: position 6,935 of record JAAYSQ010000240.1, on the reverse strand, counting down.
CCTTGGAGACAGCCATTATCCTACTTGCTCCATTTGCTCCTCATGTTAGTGAAGAGCTTTGGCAGCAGCTTGGTCATGAGACATCTGTATTCGATAATAGCTGGCCTACCTATGACGAATCTCAGTTGAAGGATGATGAAATAGAAATTGCACTTCAGGTGAATGGTAAGACAAAGGGTACTATGATGATTGAAGCAGATGCGACAAAAGAAGCAGTAATTGCTTTAGCTAAAGAAAAGCTGGCAGATAAACTAACGGGAAATATTATCAAAGAAATCTATGTTCCAGGTAGAATTGTCAACATTGTAGCACGATAAGTAGATAAGCCATATAAGTAATATAAGCTGCATAAGTTCAACATGTATAATAAAACAAAACTAGCTACTTAAGTTAAAATAAAACTTATTAGTAGCTAGTTTTGTTTTATGGAATATATTATGAAAAGTTAGAGGCAATAGGGTATAGATGTTATGACTTATCTTTGTACACGTCCGGAAGCATCTCCACCGGCAAGTTTTTTAACCTCATTGACAGAAACCATGTTAAAGTCACCTTCAATACTATGCTTTAAGCAGCTGGCTGCAACAGCAAATTCAATTGCTTCCTGTGGAGCGTAATCATTTAAGCAGCTATAAATCAGTCCAGCACCGAAAGAATCGCCGCCGCCAACGCGGTCTACAATATGAATTAAATAATTTTTACTAAAGTAATAATCTTTGCCATCAAAGAGCATTGCTGCCCAATTATTATCATTGGCAGATAGGGAACCTCGAAGGGTAATGGCAACCTTAGAGAAATTAAAACGATCAACCAGTTGTTTGGCAACATCTTTGTAGCCTTCGTGATTAACCTTACCGGCAGTAATATCAGTATTCGCAGCTTTAATTCCAAAGACATCGCTGGAATCCTCTTCATTTGCGATACAAACATCAACATAGTGGCAAAGCTCTCCCATGACCTTGCCTGCTTTCTCCTTAGACCATAATTTATTACGATAATTTAAGTCACAGCTAATGGTTATGTTACGTTCTTTTGCTGCCTTACATGCTTCCAGGCAGATTGCTGCCACATTATCACCAAGAGCAGGAGTAATTCCTGTGAAATGGAACCAGTCGGCACCTTCAAAAATCTTGTTCCAATCAAAATCCTCACTTGTTGCTGTTGCAATCGAAGAACCTGCACGATCATAAATAACTTTGGATGGACGTTGGCTTGCACCTTTTTCTAAGAAGTAGATACCAACACGGTCACCACCACGGGTGATATGAGATGTATCTACCCCAAATTTCCTTAAGGAATTTACACCAGCCTGGCCGATTTCATGTGTCGGAAGCTTAGTAACAAAAGCGGCATCCAAACCATAGTTTGCTAGAGAAATAGCAACATTTGCTTCCCCGCCACCATAGGTCGCGCCATAAGATTCCGCTTGAACAAAACGGTAATATCCTTCTGGAGCCAACCTTAACATTATTTCACCAAAAGTAACAACTCTCTTACTCATTATTTTCCCTCCACTTTTTTATTATTTCTGAATCAGATGAATTGCGAAACCACCAACTTCATCCTTCATATAAACGGTTTTCACTGAGCCATTATTATCATAGTTGGCTGTATTCATATCAAATTCAACTCCACGTTTAGATAAATGGTACATTGCTCGTTTAACGTCATTCGTCTGAACCGCGATATGTCCATTCTTACCAAGGTAAGGAGATTTCAATACCTCAACTCCACTACCGGCAAAGATTGAACTACTACCAACAATTTTGCTAAAACCAAACATTTTATCAAAGTAGTCTGCAACAGAGGTTGCTTCATTTTCATTGTTAGTATTAATACCTATATGCCTTAATTCAAAGCCAAGCATTAAATGTATTGCTTCCTCGGTCAGTTTCTTAATGCCATTAAAGTCTTTTGCCTTTAGCAAATCCTTGTTAACCATCCAACTACCACCACAGGCGATAATCTTCTTATATTCTAAGTAGCTATTTAAATTCTTAGCGTTGATTCCACCGGTAGGCATGAACTTTATCTTGGTATAAGGTGCTGCCATAGCTTTGATTTTCGCTAAACCGCCTGAAGCTTCCGCTGGGAAGAATTTCACCACCTCTAGTCCATGTTCTAAAGCTTGTTCAATGTCCGAAGGACTGGAGCATCCTGGGGTGATTGGAATATTCTTAGAAACACAATAGGATACAATCTTCGGGTTAAATCCTGGGCTTACGATGAATTTAGCACCGGCATTCATAGCACGGTCTACCTGTTCGGTGGTTAATACTGTTCCAGCACCAACCAGCATATCCGGATAAGCTTCCGTCATAATTTGAATAGCTTCCTCTGCTGCAGTGGTTCTAAATGTAACTTCCGCACAGGGTAGCCCGCCATCATAAAGCGCCTTTGCTAAAGGAAGGGCATCCTCTACATTGTCCAAGGCGATTACGGGGACGATTCCTAATAATGAGATTTGTTCTAAAATTGGATTCATTTTTCCTCCATTCCTGCGCATGATTTTTCTGTCTTATAAGACAATACGCATAATTTTTTGTGCCAGATATGTTAGAATTCTGATTTTATCAAAACTCGTTTCATATTTGGTTTATATCATTAAGTCTGCTTAAAATTGTTCGATTTTTTATTGACATGGTAAAAGTTTCATGATACGATACTAAATATCACAATATGATACCATATAATGGTATTATAGGATTTTTGTATATATATGTCAAGAACAATCCAGCTTACAATAGATATAATGAACTATAGATAATAAAAATATAAATATGTTTTTACAAAAGGTAAATTAGCTTTGATATAGATAAGGAACATGTATCTATTGTATGAAAAATTTATAGGTAAACATGTTTCTAAATTATACAAACATAGTGATATACAGAAAGGAAAAAATATATGAAAAGCAAGAATCCGATACAGTCAGCAGAGCGTATTTTTCACATCCTAGAGTTTATGGCGTTTAATGGGCCATCAGGAGTTGTTGAAATTGGAAATGCATTAGATCTTCATAAGAGTACGGTGCATAGAATGTTACTATCCTTAACTAGTTTGGGATATGTTACACAGAATGAGAAAAACGGGAAGTATGAATTGACATTCAAATTAGTAAGGCTATCTAGCCAATTTTTATCTAAGATGGATATCTATTCGATTGCCCATCCCTATATGGAACGCCTGGCCGAAACTTGTCAGGAGACGGTACATTTAGTTAAAAGGCTGGGAAATGAAGTTGTATATATTGATAAGATTGAACCGATAGGAATTCGTGATAGTAGTATAAGAATGGCTTCTCGTATCGGACTAATGCGTCCCATGTATTGCTCCGCTGTTGGAAAAGCAATCTTGGCTGAATTGCCAATGGAAGAGGTTCGTACCATATGGGAGCAGAGTAATCCGGAGCAAAAGACAGAATACACAATTACTTCTCTTAGCCAATTGGAGGAAGAGTTATCGAAGATTAAAAATCTAGGATATGCGATGGATAACCAGGAAAATGAAATCGGTGTTCGTTGCATTGCGGCTGCAATTTTAGATTATCAGAATAAGGCGAAATATGCCTTCAGTATTTCTGCACCAGTTAATCGAATGACTGACGAGAGAGTCAAGGAATTTGCAAAGCATGTGCTTAAAATGAAGAAAGAATTATCATGGCACTTAGGAAATGGCTATTGAAATGTAAAATAAACGATTCGAAAAAGGTAGCAATGATTTATTTTGCTATCTTTTTCTATTTATGATAATATTGCGATGTATAACAACATTTATATAGGGATATATCATTGATGTAATGCTTTTAATCTGGTAATAGAATTAAGTTAAGTAGGTTAAATAGCTATGTGTTAAGAGAAAAATTATAATATAAATTTAATTTTAATTTAATAAAAAATTATGTGTAAGTGGCATGAAGTTATGATAAAATATAAAGGTATTTTAAATTATTCCTTAAAATGGCTTTATTGTTATTTATTCTTATATAGTTAATATGCTATATTGTAGATATAGGAGGAACGAATATGAAATTATTTACCAAACTTAACAAGAAAGATCTATGGACGATTCCGAATATCCTATGCTACATCCGATTCGCATTAATACCTATTTTTATTATTATGTATATCAATGCGCAAGAGCCAAGGCAATACCTGCAGGCAGCAGCAGTGGTTCTTATATCCGGACTTACGGATTTCCTTGATGGTTTTATTGCCCGCCGTTATAATATGATTACGGAATTTGGTAAATTGATTGATCCTTTGGCGGATAAATTTACGCAGGCTGCTTTGATATTTGTACTAGTGGTGAAAATTCGATGGATGTTTTTATTATTGATATTGTTTGTAATTATGCAGGCATTTTTGTTAATTGCCGGAATTGTAATGCTAAAGAAGGGGAAAAAGCTTAATGGTGCGAAATGGTTCGGAAAGGTATCGACTACCGTGTTTTACGGGACAATGCTTTTCCTAGTTGCAATACCTACGTTAAATCCTGTCGCAACCAATATACTAATGTTGATCTGCGGAATATTTCTTCTCTTATCTTTTGTGCTATATGTTAGGGAATATATTATGATGTACCGAGAAGTAAAAGCGGAGGAATACCATGGACTTAAATAAAAACAACATTAAAAAGATATTGGGAATTATAACATTTGCCATTCTGCTCTTTGTTGGTATCCAGAATATTAATGCTATATGGAGGTTCCTTTCTAGTTTAATAGGACTAATATTTCCCTTCCTTTTAGGGGGAGGTATCGCATTTATCCTGAATGTTCCTATGAGAAGCATTGAAAAACTCTTGTTTTCAAAGTCAAAGGCTGAGAAAAAGTCTCATATAAAATTAAAGCGACCACTAAGCCTACTACTTACGGTGGCTATTATTGTGGGAATTGTCCTTATGATTGTATTCCTCATTATTCCTGAAATTGGTCGAACGATAGAGATTATTAGTAATCGATTTCCAGCGTTCCAGAAAAGAATTGAAGTAAAATATAATGAGCTTATTATAGAATATCCAGCAATTGTTGATTACGTTAGTGAGATTGAAATTGATTGGGCAAAACTCGGAGAGAGTACGATTAATTTTATCAAAAATAGTGGTGGAACTATGCTACAATCAACTTTTGGGATTGCGACCTCAATTGTGGGCGGCTTCATTAATTTCTTCCTTGGTTTCCTGTTTGCAATCTACATCTTGTTGCAAAAGGAGAAATTGGGGAGGCAAGCAAAGAAGTTATTGTATGCTTATTTGCCAGAAAACGCAGCCGATAGAGTGGTAACAATTAGCTCCCTTTCCTTTGTTACATTTTCAAAATTCCTATCGGGGCAGTGTTTGGAGGCCGTAATTCTTGGTATTTTGTTCTTTCTAGCGATGAGCATTTTTGGCTTCCCATATGCATTGATGATCAGTGTATTAATAGCTTTCACGGCACTGATCCCATTATTTGGAGCATTTATTGGATGCTTTGTGGGGGCATTTCTAATCTTTATTGTAAACCCAATACAAGCATTGTGGTTCATTATTATGTTTCTTATTATACAGCAATTGGAAGGAAATTTAATCTATCCGCATGTTGTAGGTGGTTCTATCGGTTTACCTTCCATATGGGTATTGGTAGCGGTAAGTATCGGTGGCAGTACAATGGGAGTAGCTGGTATGCTAATTTTTATTCCGATGTCTTCCATCCTGTATGCCTTACTTCGTGAGGCGGTTAATAAACGCTTAAAGGAAAAGAATGTCCAGCCGAATAAATATAATTCTTAATTAACATTTCAAATCTGAGTAATGAAAATCAGCAGTACAAATTCATAAATATGTACTGCTGATTTTTATTTTGTTATGAATTTCTTGTTTTTACAGGTCCTGTAGATTCTCTCTTTATGAATTTTGCCCGGAGTAGAAGTTTACTTGTGGTAACATCATGTATTAATCCATCCAGTAAAAGAAATGCGCTCTTTCCTAAATCAATTCGGTCCTGGCGAATTGTAGTTAGGGATGGCGAATATTGCGCAGCGATCGGTAGATCATCAAAGCCAATGATACTGATATCATCTGGAACCTTCAAACCATGCTTTACCACTTCAGTTACAGCGCCTGTCGCAATTAAATCACTTGCACACATAATGGCTGTGGCACCATTTTCCAAGAAGCCAGGTACATGATCTTTTGCACAATCCGGTACATAATAGCCATAAGCCATGAGTTTATCATCCAGTTCTAATCCATGTTTTCTCATGCTATTAATAAAAGCCTGGTGACGCTGTGCAGAAACCATGGAATTCTTGGAACCATTTAATAATGCAATTCTTGTATGCCCCAAATCTTTTAGATGTTCTACAGCCAGATCAATTCCCTCATTATTGTCAGTTCCAACATAGCCCACATGATTATTCCGTTCAATATAGTTATCAAGGAGAACGGTAGGGACTGTGGTTTTAGCTAACTGCTTGACCCAATCATCATGCAATTCAAAACCAAGTAGAAATGCTCCGCTATAGCCGTTCTTTAGCATATAGGTATCGTACTTTTCCTGCGTCTGCATATTCAGATTCATTGGTACAACAGAAACTTCCCAATGCCTTCTGGCTGCTGACAACTTAAAGCCAACAATAATCTCGTAGCCGAACTGCTCTATATTCTCATAGTCCATATTCTCAATTAATATACAGACCTTTCGTGTGTTTGAGGATCTCATTTTCTTAGAGGCATACCCCATCTCAACAGCCGTATCCAATACCAGTTGACGCATCTGGTCGCTGATATCGCTGGCACCGTTCAACCCCTTTGAAACGGTACTGACGGCGATCCCTAATTTATTCGCTATATCTTTAATCGTTGCCATGGATTATTCCTCCAATCAATATCAAAATAACTTATTTTAACCATATCAAGTATAAACCTAAGTAATATTATTTTCAACATATAGGCAG
>JAAYSQ010000239.1 GCA_012523925.1 Clostridiales bacterium | reverse complement strand
TTAGGTTATCTAACGCCAGTGGAATATAGAGGGTTAAACACTCTGAAATCAGCTGGATAAGAACTGTAGTTAAAGTAATTTCTTGTTCGGAGTAATTTTGTCCAAAAAAGGGTTGCCAATCCACTCACTATACTTCAACAGTACAGAATAATTACCTAAAATCAATTCTTTTGCATCTTCCTTATTAAGCTTAAGGGAACGTTTTTTTGCTGTGCCCCCTGCTTTTGTTTCATTTCCAATGATGCAAAAGAAGTATTAGTATCATAAATTCTTAATCTAATTTTTCTACGTAATTCAATTCCATCCTCCTTTTCTTGATAATCCTTATCATCTATAGTATCGAAATATAAAGATCGAATCATATACCCCTCATCTTTACTATGCTTATCTGACTCAAGAACTTTACTAAACTTATGTTTATATTTATAAAACTGAGATAGGGAAATTAAAAATTTTTTTTCTTCCCTTAGTACCTCATTCATCTTCCATAACCTCCTTTAATGCTTTGCATTCATGAAAGGCTATAGAAACCCTTTGATTGCTCAACTTCTCCTTTAACTGTTGAAAGTTTTTTTCTACTTCATCTATTCCTTCTTCATGATAAGTATTTTTATCTGTTAAATCATGTTTTCCTGGTGCTTGCAACTCATAGATGTTAATTATCTCTTTATTATATTTACCTGCTAATATTGCTTCTGCTTTAATATTCTCATATTCCTTACCTCTATAATAATTCATTATAGCAACCTTATCACAATTAGATTTTATTAAGGTTTCAACATAATCTAAAAGCCCAAAATTATCATAAAAATACGGAATACACATAATTACTTCAAGGTTATTTTCATGAGCTTCCTTATAAATTACCTCCATGTTTTTTAATAAATTTTCCATAATACTTTTTCTGCTTTTATTATTCCATTCATCTAAAAGATACGGTTCTACATCAAAGAAAACACCCTTTATTTGTTGCTTCTGACTTACATCTTTATTAATTTCTATAACCCTATCAACAATATCTCTCATACTTTCTGCATTTTTTTCAATTGCCCACCTTGGATCTCCTGCAAGAAAATATACATTAATTTCTCTCTCTTTTGCTTTCTCTAAGAACTTTAGAATATCTTTTTTTTCTTAAGTCTCCTGAAAAATCTTGATAAACAGTATTTAACTTTAATTTCTTCATATCGTCAAAGAGTTCTTTGCTTTCTTACACTTCAGAATCCTTCCAAGAAAAAAGCGCTCTTGTTTCTTGAGTATTTTCTTTTAAAATATATCTTATAAATATAATCCCTACAATTATAAGAATCATTAAGAATAAGCCTGTATTTAATTTACTTTTCACTGAATATACTCCTTTTAATATTTTATTAAAGAAATACTAAATAACTACGATAATCTATTTATTTTTTCACCTTATAATAACAACACATAATTATACAGTAAATCCATAAATTAACATAATTAAATTATTTATATTTCCATCATACTATTGTCAGAATTCAGTAGTTTTTATTTTTAAAGTCTGGCTTTAATATTATTTCACTATATATTAATCTCAATAAAAATAGAAATGTTTTTAAATTGTTTTCTTAATTATTGGTTAAGATAAGATTATTATTAACTTTTAAACTAGATATAAACTTTAAAGATAAGGAGAATTTTATATGATGGATTTTTTTCGAGCTCAGGAAACACTTACAGCTATGGAGTGGATTCTTCGCGCTATTGTTGCTTATTTGTTTTTATTAGTTGTTGCAAGAATCTTAGGACAGCGTACACTCTCGCAATTAAGACTTCTTGATTTTGTTATTGCTTTAGTAATTGGAAATGTTATTGCTCATCCATTATCTGATGAAGGCCTTGGGTTAAAAGGATCAATGATTACAACCACTGTATTAGTTATTCTTTATCTTATTTCATTATTTGGAATTCTTAAATTTCCATCATTGAGGAAACTTCTTAACAGCCCTCCAATAACAGTTATAAAGAATGGAGAAATATTAAATAAGGGATTAAAAAAAGCAAGGATATCTATTGATGTTTTATTAGAGGAATTACGTGTAAAAAAAGTAGAAGATGTAAAAAAGGTAGCATTAGCAATTTGGGAGGTAGATGGAGAGCTTTCTGTTTTTCTAGATCCTAAGTATGAGCCCCTAACTCCTTCTCATTATCAAATGAAAACAGAGCCTTTTGATTATCCAAGAACAATTATTAAGGAAGGTAAAATTATTTCTAATGAACTAAAAGAAATTAATAAAGATAAAAGCTGGGTTATTTCAAATTTAAGAAATTCGTATCAAACTGATGTTAAAAATGTTCTACTAGCAACTGTAGATAATAAAGGAACATTAAAGGTTTTTTTATATGAATAAATCGTCTGCTCATGTGGATATATAGGTAATTATTCATTAGAATAATTTATTCCTTGATTCGTCATTCTCTCTTTTTGTTTTTCTAATCTAGCTTTAAACTCATTCCAATTTCTATCTTCTTTTGGAGTCCAACCTATTTCCGCATAGCTTAATAATCTTGGATATATCATATAATCCATAGCCTTTACATCTTCAATTGCTTCTGTCCATAAAGGAGCTTCTATGCCTAAAATTAGTTCTTTTGGCGCATAATCGGTAGGATCCCAATTATATGAGGTTTCTACTGGGATATATCCTGCCCAGTCTAAGCCATAGGGTGTATTTTCATTATATTTCATATCTAAATAAGCCTTACTTGCAATTGAAATAATCATCTTCATCTTTTTCTCTCTAGCTGAAGCATTAGAATCCTTCCAATTTTGAAGTACAACAGAAGAATCTATTTGTGGGGAAGTATCTATTGGATCCTAACCTATTGGAGTTTTTCCATACTTTTGCACTGTTTTTGCTACTCGCCCTACAAAATAATCGTAATCCTCCTTTGGTGTTACTTCTGCTTCATCTCCACCTATATGAATATATTTTGATGGAGATATTGCTGAAACTTCTCTAATTATATCTTCAATGAATTCATAAGTCTTTTCATCATTAGTCATAAAGGAACTAAATCCAACCTCTGTACCTGTATATAAAGGCTTCTTCTTTCCATCTGGATTTAAAAATCCGTAAGAAGCTAAAGCTGCATTGCTGTGGCCTGGCATATCAAATTCAGGAATTATCTCTACATATCTTTCTGCAGCATATTTTACCAAATCTTTAAATTGCTCTTGAGTATAATACCCTCCAGTTCCTCCACCTACTTCTGTACTTCCTCCTATGTTAGTTAAGTCTGGCCATTTTTTTATTTCTAAGCGCCAGCCTTGATCATCACTAAGATGTAAGTGTACTCTATTTATTTTAAATTGAGCTGCATTATCTATTTGACGCTTAATTTCATCTATTGTAAAAAAGTGCCTTGCCACATCGATCATTAATCCTCTATGCTCATATTCAGGTTTATCTTCTATTGTAGAAGCCGGAATGCTCCATTTTACATTAGTAACCAATGTATTTTTTTCAATATCTGTAGGCAGCATTTGCCTTAATGTTTGAACTGCCCTTGATAATCCTTCTGGTTTATAAGCTATAATTTTTATATTATCTGGTGTAGTTATTATTTCATACCCTTCATTACCTTTACTTTCTGTACCACCTACAGTAGTTAAATAAATACTACCTTTTGAAACTTCACTTGATTTAATTATAGGTAACTCATACCCTGTTGCTGGTATTACCTTTCCTTTAAAATATTCTGCAATTTTAGCAATTTCCTCTGTTTCTTCTTTAGTATTTCCTGCTATATAAACCGACATATCTTCTTTAAGAATAAATTCTCCCTTACCTGGTACATACAATAAGGGCTTTGGAACAATAATATAATCATTATCCGCTGTAACAGTTAACTCTTCATCATCTCTACTATAAAAAAATATTACCGAAGAAGTAATTAGTGTTACTAGAAATAAAGCTATAATATATTTATATTTTCTTTGAATATTATTTATTTTCATATGTTTCACTTCCTTAGATGTTAATAGGTTTATTTACTACTATTATTAGATTAAGATAAGTGAAACATTCATCTTAATTCTGGCCAATATTCCTTATTAGCTTCCATTAATTAATCTAATACTGATTTTGCAATAAAAAATGATTAAATTGTTCTAACTCTAGACAAATTCTTGGAAACTTAAGCCACATATACATATGTTAAAATTTCCACAACAAAATCTCTTGAAATTTATAATTAGAGATGTTATTATAGTCTCACAACAAGGAAACAATTTGTTTCAAGTAAATTTTTAATAAATTCTGGAATATTCGTTAAGCTCTTATTTTGAACCTACACTTTTGCTACGGGAGTTCAAGATCTAGATGCGGAAATGTACTTTCATGTGAGTCCCCTTTGCGGCATTGAAACTGATTGAAACATCTGTGCGGACACCCACCTATCGTGAGATAGGGATCAAAATCAGAGTACCGGTATTTTGGATTA
>JAAYSQ010000238.1 GCA_012523925.1 Clostridiales bacterium | reverse complement strand
TCTTATGAAAATTCTTAAATGAGTGGGATGCTCATAAGGCAAGCGAGATGCTTGCTTTTTATTTAGGCATGACATCTATTTAATAAAAAGGCTGTTTATAGATACAAACTTGATTAAATTTACGAATTATGAAAAAAATGTAGCATATTGGTAATAATAATGTTATAATTTAATAGTTAGAGTACCGGGAGGGCATCCCGAGACTTCTGAAAAGGTTATCGATAATTGTAGAATCGGTAGATTTTTCAGTTGTTTCGGACCTCCGGCTCTATAAATCATATAGGTTGATTTGCAGCACGGGAAGTAAACTTTCCGTGTTATATAGTGAATTCAACTTAAAAGTAGAGAAAAGGAGAACATATTATGTACAAAAGTTTTTCAATGGAGCTTGCGGGGAGAACTTTAACCGTTGATATTGGTAGAGTTGCCGCACAAGCGAATGGTGCAGCATTGATACATTATGGAGATACGGTTGTTTTATCTACAGCTACCGCATCTGAAAAGCCAAGAGAAGGAATTGATTTCTTCCCATTAAGCGTAGAGTATGAGGAGAAGTTATACGCGGTAGGTAAAATTCCTGGAGGATTTATTAAGAGAGAAGGAAAGGCTTCTGAAAACGCAGTTCTTACCTCTCGTGTTATTGACCGTCCTATGAGACCACTATTCCCAAGTGATTATCGCAATGATGTAACCTTAGATAACTTGGTTCTATGCGTTGATCAAGACTGTTCACCGGAGCTAACCGCCATGCTTGGTTCCGCAATTGCAACCTGCATCTCTGATATTCCATTTAATGGGCCAATTGCTAGTACACAGGTTGGTATGGTAGATGGCGAATTAGTATTCAATCCAACCCAAATTCAGAGAGAGAAGTCAACCTTATCTCTTACGGTTGCTTCAACCAAGGAAAAGGTTATCATGATTGAAGCTGGAGCAGATGAAATTCCAGAAGATAAAATGATTGAAGCTATATTTGCTGCTCATGATTTAAATAAACAAGTAATTGAATTTATTGAGAAAATCGTTGCAGAGTGCGGTAAGCCAAAGCATGATTATGAAAAATGTGATACACCGACCGAACTATATGAAGATATAGTTAACTTCATTACTCCAGAAGCTATGGAGGAAGCGGTATTTACCGATGAAAAGCAGGTTCGTGAAGCAAATATCCGTGAGATTAAAGATAAGTTAATTGCACGTTATGAAGAAAGCAATCCAGATTGGCTTCCATTGATTGATGAAGCTGTTTATAAATTCCAGAAGCAGACCGTTCGTAAGATGATCTTAAAAGATCAAAAACGTCCGGATGGAAGAAAAATGGATGAGATCAGGCATCTTGCAGGTGAAATTGATATATTACCTAGAACCCATGGTTCGGCTATGTTTACCCGTGGCCAGACCCAGGTAATGACGATTACAACCTTAGGAGCATTAGCAGAGACACAGAAGCTTGATGGACTTGATGAAAACGAAACTGGCAAGAGATATATGCATCATTATAACTTCCCTTCCTACTCTGTAGGAGAGACAAGACCTTCTAGAGGACCAGGTAGACGTGAAATCGGTCATGGTGCTTTAGCAGAAAAAGCGCTTTTACCAGTACTTCCATCTGAGGAAGAATTCCCATATGCAATCCGTGCTGTGTCCGAGGTTCTTGAATCCAATGGTTCTACTTCTCAGGGTAGTATCTGTGCATCCACCCTTTCCTTAATGGCTGCTGGTGTACCGATTAAAGCAATGGTTGCTGGTATCTCCGTTGGTTTAGTAACAGGTGAAACCGATGATGATTATGTTATCTTAACTGATATTCAAGGATTAGAAGACTTCTTCGGTGATATGGACTTCAAGGTGGCAGGAACCCATAAAGGTATTACTGCAATCCAGATGGACATTAAGATCCATGGTCTTACTAGAGAAATCATTGAGAAAGCTATATATAGAACGAAGGAAGCTAGAACCTATATCTTAAACGAAGCTATGGCTCCAGTTATTTCTGAACCTAGACCTGAGGTGGGTCCTTATTCACCTAAGATTACGCAGATCAAGATTGATCCAGCTAAGATTGGTGAAGTGGTTGGTCAGAGAGGAAAAACCATCAATGCTATTATTGAGCAGACAGGTGTTAAGATTGATATCACCGATGACGGCGCTGTTTCTATCTGTGGCGTAGACAAAGAGAGCCTCAACAAGGCCTTAGAAATGGTTGAGATGATTGTAACTGATTTCGAAAAGGGCAAACTTTACACAGGTAAAGTAGTAAGTATTAAAGATTTCGGTGCATTTATCGAATTTGCACCTGGTAAAGAAGGTATGGTTCATATCTCCAAACTAGCTAAACATAGAGTAGAGCATGTTGAAGATGTATTAACTTTAGGCGATGTTGTTACGGTTGTATGTCTTGGCCAAGATAAGATGGGACGCGTAAGCTTTAGCTTGAAGGATGTAAAATAATAATTAAATAATTATAACTGTCCATGTTTTCAGAGAAGTGAATTCATGGGCAGTTATTTTTTTGCGCTTTAATTGAAATGCGAATATGTTGGAATAATACTTACATGAGATGTCAATAACATAATACAGAGTTTGTACAAAAAAGTGAGGTACATTATGCTGGAATTGAAAGATATAAGAAAAACATATATTGTAGGTGACTTTACAACAAAAGCTTTAGATAAGATCTCCCTTACTTTTCGAAGGAAGGAGGTTGTTGCAATCCTTGGAGCCAGCGGATCGGGAAAAACCACATGCTTAAATATCATTGGTGGTTTGGATCGATATGATTCGGGAGATTTGATTATAAATGGTAAATCGACGAAGAATTTTAAGGATAAGGATTGGGATGCCTATCGAAATAATACGATTGGTTTCGTATTTCAAAGCTATAATTTGATTTCTCATTTAAGTATTGTAGCCAATGTAGAAATGGGTATGACTCTAAGCGGTGTCTCTAGAGCGGAGAAACATAGAAGAGCATTAGAGGTATTGGAACAGGTTGGATTAAGGGAGCATATCCATAAGAAACCTAACCAGCTATCTGGTGGACAGATGCAGAGGGTGGCGATTGCCAGAGCACTTGCAAATCATCCAGATATACTTCTGTGTGATGAACCAACAGGGGCTCTGGATACTAAGACAAGTATACAAATTATGGATCTGATTAAAGAAATAGCTCCCAATAAGCTGGTTATCATGGTTACTCATAATCCGAATCTTGCTCATAAATATGCAGATCGGATTGTGGAGTTTAAGGATGGGAAGATAATTACAGATTCCAACCCATATGATCATAAAGACAAGCAGGGGACTTTTGAATTAAAGAAAACTAGCATGCGCTTTACCACAGCGTTAAGATTATCCTTTAATAATATCCGGACAAAATTAGGCAGAACTTTTCTTACGTCATTTGCATCCAGCATCGGAATTATTGGAATCGCACTGATCCTGAGCCTATCTTATGGTTTCCAGGAGCAAATTGATCAATTTCAGGCTAATGCCATGTCAGAATTTCCGATAATGATATCCCGACAGACAACCGAGGTAGATACGGAAGCGTATCGGGAAGCACGGGAAGAAATGATGGAGCAATTTATGGGTAATGCAGAATATGCCGATAGTGAGGAAGTCTACTTGTATGATCGGGATGAAAGGATGGCAGTACATTCCAATGTGTTTACGGAAGAATATCTTGATTACCTGGAAGCAATCGACCCGACCATTTGTAAGAGTATTGGCTATACAAGAACGGTAGGACTAAATCTATTAATGAAACAAGAGGATAAAATAAAACTGCTTAAGACAGATAAATTAAGCCTGTCTTCTTATCCTACCACGCTAACGGATATCAGTTATCTAGAAGAAACTTATAGTGTATTGGCAGGAACATATCCTATGGACGAAACCGAATTGGTTCTTATTGTTGATAATAAGAACCGTATCGATCAATCCATTGCCAATGAATTGGGATTTGCAATTGAAGAAGTAGAAGGTATCGCCTTTGATAATATTATTGGTATTACAATAAAGGCGGTAATGAATGATGATTATTATGTTCAGACGGAGTATGGGGGATATACTCTGAATACAGATCTGGATTCCTTGTATAATGCTGATAATAATATTGACTTGAAGATTGTTGGTATTCTTCGAGCTAAGAAAGATGTCAAATTTCCTGTAATAACGGAAGGGATTGCTTATAGCGATGAATTGACGAAACATATTATTGCAAATGCTTCCGCATCGGATATTATAGAAAGCCAGAGAGGGGCGGACTATAATGTATTAACCATGGAAGAGGTTGATGAGGAGGCAAAGGAACAAATTCTTGCCTACCTTGGTGGAAATGCAGCGCCATATTTTATTTCTTTATATCCAGTTGACTTTGAAGCAAAAGATGCGATTCTTGACTATTTAGATTCGTATAATGAAACACGTTCAAAAGAGGAAAAGGTAGTCTATACGGATTTAGCAGAAACAATAACCAGTATGACCAAGGGGATTATGAATGGTATTACAATGGTACTAATCGCATTTTCCTCAACATCACTAATAGTTAGCCTTATTATGATCAGCATTATAACTTATACCTCGGTTTTAGAACGGACGAAGGAAATTGGTATTTTAAAAGCCCTTGGTGCTAGAAAGAAGGATATCTCCCGCGTATTTGATGCAGAGACATTTATCTTGGGTATCTTTTCAGGTGCTTTGGGAGTTGTAATCGCATACTTATTAACCATACCGATTAATTCTATTATTTATAAAATAACGGAATTAGAGAAAGTTGCTGAGCTTCAATTATCCCATGCTCTGCTTCTTGTGATTATTAGCACCATTCTGACAGTACTTGGAGGTCATATACCGGCTCGGATGGCAGCAAAAAAGGATGCTGTGGAAGCTTTAAGGAGTGATTAATGGAATATTATTATAATCAATAGATCTGACAATAGATCGGATATATATGACTTGATTAAAGCAAAGATGTATTTGAAAAAAATGGTAAGTATATAATTGACAATCGTAATTTGATGGAGTAATATTACCTTATTGTTAAATATAAAACAATAGAAAGGAAGTTCATATGAAGAAAAAATTATTATCTATTCTTCTGGCCCTAGTCATGGTTATTACATTACTGACTCCTGTAGATATACAGGCAGCAAATGTAGAAACCATACCACAGCTAGAAGAACTTACACCTCAGTTTAGTCCATGGGCTCAAGAAGATCTTATAGCAGGCGATAATTATGACATTTATCCCTTGTCTTGGTACGATCAAGGAATGACTGAACCAATTACGGATTCACAGTTACGCGTTCTTATAATAGGCTTACGTAAGAAGATTTTGAAGTCGGAAGCAATAGTCGATGAATTAGATTACCGTTTTCGTATTGAAGATAATCCTACGGTAGAAGATGTGTTAAATCATCTTTATTCCCTAATTGCTTCCTATGAATATACAAAGGATATTGGGCTTAGCAAGCGATATTCGCCAATTGCATACATGAAAGAGTACGGTATCTATACAGGCGCCAAGGAAGAATTAAAACTTAGCGAACTCTGTTCTGTAGAGCAAGCTTGCGTCTTCGCTTCCCGATTGATTACACATCTCTATGATGCTTTGGATGCAGGAAGCAAAGGCTTCCTATGGGAGATTGTTTCAGGAGAGAATAAGGTATACCTTCTAGGATCCATACATATGGCATCCTATGATATCTATCCTTTCAGCAAAAATATTCGAGATGCTTTCCATGAATCAGATCAAGTTGCATTGGAGCTTAATCTCCTTGATCCAACAGGAGCAGCCATACTGGCAATGCTGGGAATGTATACCGATGGAACTACCTTAAAAGATCATGTATCGGAAGAGACCTACGAGAAGACAATTGCAGCAGCAAGTTCTTTGGGAATAGCAGAGCAGGATATTTCTATGTTTAAACCATGGATGATTTATATGATGTTTACATCTCTGTCAGGTTCTAGCGATGGTAATATGGAAGAGGCAGCAAAGGCTGCACTTCTAGGTATTGATATGAACATTACCGTCAATGCAATGCTATATGGGAAACCAATACTAGAGATTGAAGGATATCAAGCACAAGCAATGGTTCTTGATAGTTTTTCCGATGAATTAGAAGAGTATCTATTGAAAGGTGTCCTTGATACGGTATTAGCGGCTGAAACAGCAAACTACGAAATCGGTAATCAAATGTTAAACTATATGCTTGATCTCTGGAGGAAAGGTGATGTAGAAGCATTCCTAACATTTTATACTCAGATGACCCATGTGCCTGAGCTTTCCGCAACAGAGATTCCTATTGAAGAACTGGAACTTTTGGCTGAGTATAATGATAAATTGCTGACACAAAGAGATCGGAAGATGGCAGAATATATTGACAATCTATTACAGTCCGATGAGGAAAATACAAGCTTTGTTGTAGTAGGAAGTGCTCATTATATAAGCGAATATAGTGTGTTAGATATTCTTGAAGAAAAAGGTTATGAGATAAAGCAGATAAAATAGCAGTCAGTTGAAAGAATATCTATTCGGCGCTTAATAGGAGTATAACAATTCATATAAAATTCTAAATTGAATTTAGGAATAAGGGCTATAGACTAGATTGGTTCTAGAAAACAATACCTATCAATTCCTATTGATGGAGTACGTTTAATAACAGCCAATCTAGATAAGAGCCCTTATTTTTATAAAAATATATTTTATTTGAGACATTCATTCATTGCTATATGTATGTTTCTATGATAAGATTTCATGATATGGATAAAAATAATGATAGCGCTGGTGGTAAACTTACATTAAACGTTAGGCTGTAGCGTTACATTATTATACGGAGCACGGAATGCGATCATCCCGTGTTATAATACTGTATATTGGAAAGGAATTTTATGACGAGGATTAAAAAGCTAACAAATGGAATAACGGTTATATTGGAGGAGATGCCTTATTCACGAAGTGCTGCATTTGGGGTTTGGGTTCATGTAGGATCACGCAATGAAGACGCAAGGAATAATGGCATTGCCCATGTGATTGAACATATGCTTTTTAAAGGAACAAAACATAGAGATGCAAAGCAGATAGCAGATGAAATGGCCAAAATCGGAGGAAATGTTAATGCCTTTACCAGCAAGGAATGTACCTCCTATTATGCCACCACATTAAGTGAACATTTACCCAGAGCCATTGATATCATTGCAGATATGATTAACAATTCTTTGTTTGAAGAAAAGGCTTTGAAGAAGGAAAAAGGAGTCATAATCGAGGAAATTGACATGTATGATGATTCCTCGGAGGATCTTGCTCATGAGATGCTTCAAATGAATGTATGGAAAGGCCATCCACTAGGGTATCAAATCTCTGGTACAAAGGAAAATGTTAGAAAGATTAGCCGTGAACAGATATTAGAATTCATGGACAGGTATTATGTTGGCGAGAACATGATTATATCTGTAGCAGGACAATTCGATGCGAAAGAAACACTAGAACTATTGGAAGATAAGTTTGGAACTATTAAGGCAAAAAGTGATTATGTAAGTCATGGTTTGGATAAACCGGATTATAACTGCGTATTTTATAAGAAAGAGAAGGATGTAGAGCAGGTGCATATGAATATAGCATTTGACTGTATTTCCTATCATTCTAAGGAAAAATACATCTTATCTGTATTAAATTCGATCTTAGGAGGAAGTATCAATTCCAGGTTGTTCATTCAGATAAGAGAATATAGAGGATTAACATATAATATTTATTCTTATGGAAGCACCTATCGTGATGCTGGATTATTTCATATTTATGCCGCTATGAATCCTACGCAGACGGAAGCTGTCGTTCAAGGTATCTATGAGATTATTAATGATATCTGCAAGAATGGGATTACATTAGATGAACTCCAGATGACAAAGGAACAGTTAAAGACTGAGATCATATTAGGAAATGAGAGTACAAAGAGTCGAATGACTGCCAATGGTAGATCTCTGCTTTACCGTGGAAGAATTGTTCCAATAGAAGAATTGGTGGAAGGTATTGAAGCGGTTACATTTGAAGAAGTTAAGGATTTTGCCAACCGCTATCTAGACTTATCGAAATGTTCCATTTCTTTAGTTGGTAATATCAAGGATATAGACCAGAATGTATTTAAACCAATTGAAATTATGGAATAAGAAAGAATATTTAATATAGTGAACAATAAAGCCGTTTCCTTTGTGGAAGCGGCTTTTATAGAGATATGTTGCTTTATACTTTTTTGGATATAATTGACCGAATATATTGTATCAATAACTAATATCTTATATAATAAGTTTAGTTTGATATTTGGTTCTTATATCATGAATTTCAATTCATGTTCAAGTTTGTGCTTGCGTTGCGCACATAACTTGTTATATGAAAAAATGCAACGCAGAAATGAGGTAATATATGAATTATCAAATCCATGGTGAACCGCTTCCAGTAGTAACTTGTCAACTGAAAGCAGGAGAAACAATGATTACAGAAAGAGGCTCAATGAGTTGGATGAGCCCTAATATTAAGATGGAGACAACGACCAATGGAGGAATAGGTAAAGCGCTTGGCAGAATGTTCTCAGGAGATTCGCTTTTTCTGAATCGATATACATCTGTTGGAGGGGAGGGAATGATTGCATTTGCATCCAGCTTCCCGGGTTCCATTCGTGCCCTTACAATTTCTCCGGGAAATGGTATGATTGTGCAAAAATCGGCCTTCCTAGCTTCTGAAGAGAGTGTTGACCTTTCGATTTATTTTCAGAAGAGATTAGGTGCAGGTTTCTTTGGTGGAGAAGGCTTTATCATGCAGAAATTGTCCGGTAATGGTATAGCCTTTATCGAGATTGATGGTAGTGCAGTAGAATATGAACTTCAGGCAGGACAGAAGATTATCGTGGATACTGGACACCTTGCAGCCATGTCGGAAAGTTGTCACATGGATATCAAGTCGGTACCTGGGGTAAAGAATATGTTATTTGGCGGTGAAGGTATCTTTAATACTGTGATAACTGGTCCTGGTAAGATCATATTACAGACCATGCCTATCAGTAATGTAGCAGCAAGCATTCGCCCCTTTATACCATCAGCTAAGTAATTAATTTAATATTATAAAAAGAAAATTATTGGAAATTTATTAGAAAAAGAATTGCTTAAATCCTAGCTATAAATCGTTTTCTCTAAGAAAATTATAGATTTGTTCTTAAAAAATCAAAACATCAGTTGATATTATTGATAAT
>JAAYSQ010000237.1 GCA_012523925.1 Clostridiales bacterium | reverse complement strand
TAATATAAAAGAGATTTTCCAGATATTCTTGATAATGCAAAGGAGCACTCTTTTGTGCTCCTTCTTTATCCTTAATATATCATTGTTTATATACTATAAATCAATTTCAAGTAATATTGGTGTATGGTCTTGCCTTGGGCCCGAATCAATCATTTCAGATTTGATTACTTTATCTGCAATGCGATCACTTACCAACCAATAATCAATTCTCCAGCCAGAATTATTGATTTTACTTGTTCTAGCACGCTGAGCCCACCAAGTATAAGCCCCTGTTACATCACCATGAATGTAACGAAAGGTATCCGTAAACCCTTTTGCTAAAAGATTTGTGAAACCTTGACGTTCTTCATCAGTAAAGCCGGCGGAACGACGATTATTCTTAGGATGAGCCAAATCTATTTCTTTATGTGCTACGTTGAAATCACCTGTTGAGATAACGTATTTCTCTTTATCTAGGCTTTCTAGATAATCTGCATATTTTGCATCCCAAATCTGACGATCTTCTAAACGATTTAATCCATCCCCTGCATTGGGCGTATAAACTTGTGTTAAGTAGAAATGATCAAACTCTAATGTAATGATTCGCCCCTCTGAGTCCATAGTACTTGGTGCTCCAATTGCTGGAAATGTAACGGAAGGTTTTAAATCGTTTTTATATAAAAACATAGTACCCGCATAACCTTTACGAGCTGGTTCTACTGAGCTATTCCAAACAATTTCATAATCCGGAAATTTATCCTTCAAGATTTCTAAATGCTTTTTAGTAGGACCATCACCTGATAACTTTGTTTCCTGCAATGCAATAACATCAGGATTATGTTCTATAATTGTATCTATCACATTTTGAGATAATAAAGCACGTGCCGAATTACCTGTTAATGCTGCATTTAATGAATCAATATTCCATGAAATAAACTTCAATGTTTTTTCTCCTTTTCTATAATATACAATTATATTATTTGCCTTTATTGAACAATCGTGCCATATATCTGTTTGCCATTAAGATTAGATTTATTGGCTATTTAAATCATAGTTTATTATCTTAAAAACTTTTGATCCTGTCAACTTAAAATATTCTAGAAAATAAAGTCAATGATAAGTTATTTATATGATATCAGGTCTTAAGCATACCAATTAGTCTAGCTTAATCCATCTTTAATTAACTTTACATATTCACCTACGTATTTAGGAGCACATTTTCCATACTTCTCTAATATTTTAATAATTGCTGAGCCAACAATTACCCCGTCCGATATATCAGCCATTTTCTTTGCCTGATCCGGTGTTGAGATACCAAATCCAATGGCACATGGAATATCCGTATTCTGACGAACCACTTCAACAATAGACTTCAAATCAGTTTTTATTTCTTTTCTTGTTCCTGTTACTCCGAGACTTGAAACTATGTACAAAAATCCCTCTGCTTCTTTTGCAATCATAGCAATTCGATTCTCTGATGTAGGAGCAATCAAAGAGATCAGATTCACGCCATACTTTTGACATATTGGTGAAAACTCCTCTTTTTCTTCAAATGGCAGGTCTGGCAGGATAATTCCATCGATTTCAATTTCCTTGCATGTAGAGATAAAGGCTTCAGCTCCGTAGGAAAATACAACATTCGAATATGTCATAAATACCATTGGAACTTTAATTTCTTTTCGGAGGTCTCTGACAAAATCTAAAATTATATCTGTAGTAATACCACCTCTTAGTGCTCTAATGTTCGCTCCCTGGATTACTGGCCCCTCAGCCATTGGATCTGAAAAAGGTATTCCAAGTTCAATTAGATTTGCTCCATTTGCTACCGCTTCTTTGATTACTTCTTTTGTTGTCTCCAAATCCGGATCACCACAAGTAATAAATGGTATAAGCGCCTTTCCATTCTTGAATGCTTCTTTTATTCTACTCATGAACACCCTCCCCTCTATAACTTGCAATCGCTGCACAGTCCTTATCGCCTCTACCAGAAATCGTAATTACAATAATCTGCTCCTTGGCCATCGTAGGAGCAAGCTTTGTTGCATAAGCTACAGCATGAGCTGATTCGATCGCTGGAATAATTCCTTCCGTCTTTGCCAGGTATTCAAAAGCCTCTACTGCTTCGTCATCAGTCACAGAAACATATTCTGCTCTTCCAATATCATGAAGATATGCATGTTCGGGTCCTATTCCTGGATAGTCTAGTCCGGCAGATATTGAATAAACAGGTGCAATCTGACCATACTGATCTTGGCAGAAATAGGATTTCATGCCGTGAAATATTCCAATGCTTCCTGTATTTATTGTTGCAGCTGTTTCAAAGGTATCAATGCCTCTACCTGCTGCCTCGCAACCAATCAGGTTAACTCCTTTATCTTCAATAAAATTATAGAAGCTTCCGATGGCATTGGATCCCCCACCTACGCAGGCTATTACCGCATCAGGTAATCTTCCTTCTTTCACTAGGATCTGTTCCTTAATCTCTTTTGATATCACTGCCTGGAAATCACGAACAATGGTAGGAAAGGGATGTGGACCTGTAACAGAGCCAAGACAATAATGGGTATCACTGATTCGAGTAGTCCACTCTCTCATAGCCTCTGAAACCGCATCTTTAAGTGTTGCCGTTCCACTCATTACAGGAATAACCTCTGCTCCGAGAAGGCGCATACGATATACATTAAGTGCCTGACGCTTTGTATCCTCTTCCCCCATAAATACGACACATTTCATTCCCATTAAAGCTGCAGCTGTTGCAGTAGCAACACCATGCTGTCCCGCTCCTGTCTCAGCAATCAATCTGGTCTTTCCCATTTTCCTTGCAAGAAGTGCCTGACCAAGTACATTATTAATTTTGTGAGCACCGGTATGATTCAAGTCTTCGCGTTTCAAATAAATCTTTGCCCCACCAAGATCCTTAGTCATCTTCTCTGCATAATATAATCTTGATGGCCTACCAGCATATTCATTCAGTAATTCTTCAAGCTCCCTGTTGAATTCCAGATCATTCTTATAATGATTGTAAGCTTTCTCTAATTCAATCATTGCATTCATAAGTGTTTCTGGAACATATTGACCTCCATGAACACCAAATCTTCCACTTTGCTTCATCTTCTTAAACTTCCTTTCTTACACTGCTTTCACTTTCTTACGATTTCTTCACTTTCTTACACTTTCTTACACTAATAACAAATGCTAGCATTTTTTCTCTATCTTTAACTCCTTCTGTTTCAATTCCGGAACTTACATCTACTGCAAAAGGACCTAATGTTTTTATTGCAGTAATTACATTATTTATGTCCAGTCCACCTGCCAGAAAATATGGTCGCTTCATTTTTTTGATCAAAGTCCAGTCAAAGGTTCTTCCAGTACCACCACTTCCGGAATCTAGCAACACATAATCTGCACTGGATTTTTCTACTCTACATAAATCATCTTCACTATCAATTCGAAATGCCTTAATGATAGGTTTATCTGTTAAAGCTCTCAACTCACCAATGTAATCCTCATCCTCATTTCCATGAAGCTGAGCCACATCGATGATTTCTTTCCTCAATAAATCAGCAACCATTTCCTTGGATGCATTTACAAACACTCCCACTACCTGAATCCTAGGATTTATTAAGGCTTTCAATTCTCGTGCTTTTTCCGGTGTTACATATCTCTTACTCTTTGGCGCAAATACGAAACCAATATAATCAACTTCTAGTTCATTTACTACTTCTATATCACAGGCTCTAGATAAACCACACAATTTAATTTTCGTCATAAGAATTCTCCCTCCTGCGATTATTTCATACCTTTAAGCTCTGCAAGCTTTACTTTTTTATCTTTCGCTCGCATCAGTGTTTCTCCAATTAATACTGCATCAGATCCAATCTCACGAAGCCTTGCCACATCCTCTGCACTTTTCACACCACTTTCAGATACAAATATTACATTTTGAGGAATTAATTCACGAAGTCTCTTACTATTTTCCCTATCTATTGAAAAATCTTTCAAGTTACGATTATTAACACCAATGATCCTAGCTCCAGCCGAAAGTGCCATTTCTACTTCCTTTTCATCATGCGTTTCCACTAGTGCTGATATTCCAAGCTCATCACAAGTAGCGATATAGTCCCGGAGTTGCTCTTCTTTTAATATTGAACAAATCAAAAGCACCGCTGATGCCCCAAGAACCTTGGCCTCATAAATCATGTACTCATCCACAGTAAAATCTTTTCTAAGACAAGGGATATGCACATGATCAGTAATCTCTTTTAAATATTCATCACTTCCCAAAAACCACTTAGGTTCTGTAAGAACTGAGATACAGTCCGCTCCAGCCTCCTCATACGCCTTTGCGATCTCAAGATATGAAAAATCCGGTGCAATCAGTCCTTGCGATGGAGATGCTTTCTTACATTCACAGATAAAAGAAATATCCCTCTTCATAAGTGCTTTCTCAAATGTGAACTCACCTTTCGGAAATGAGATAGCCTTTTCTTTTATTTGTTCCAATGATATTATTTTCTTTGCTTGCTCCGTTCGAGTTCTTGCATAATCAGCTATTTCATTAAGAATACTCATGTTACACCTCCGGACGATTACTTATCTCAATCAGGTTATTTAAGGTCTCTAGAGCCTTACCAGAATCAATAATTTCAGCAGCAAGTGCTACGCCCTCCTTCATATTATCTGCTTTACCTCCGATATATAAGGCTGCGCCAACATTCATAAGAACCGCATTTCTCTTATGGCCTTTTTCTCCCTTTAAAATGTCCAATGTAATTTGTGCATTTTCTTTCGGTGTACCGCCCTTCAAATCACCTTTAGTACAAGGCTCAAAACCGAAATCCTCTGGTTTAATAACCGTTGACCTTAACCAGCCATCCTTAAACTCACATATGGTAGTCGGTGCACTCAAAGAAATCTCATCTAATTTATCCTGTCCATAAACTACCATTCCCTGTTTGACACCAAGGTTGATAAGGACTTGTGCAAGTGGCTCCACCAGATATTCATCATATACACCTAGAAGCTGCAGTTTAGGTGAACTAGGATTGGTAAGCGGTCCTAAAATATTGAACACTGTACGGAAACCTAGTTCTTTTCGAATGGTAGCTACATATTTCATAGATGTGTGATACTTCTGTGCAAAGAAGAAACACATTCCCACTTCATTAAGCAATTCTAGGCATCTTTCTGGACTTTGATTAATATTTATACCAAGTTCCTCCAGGCAATCTGCAGTTCCACAGCGAGAAGATGCTGCACGGTTTCCATGCTTTGCAACCTTCATTCCACCAGCTGCAGCAACCAATGCAGATGTGGTAGAAATGTTGAAGCTCTGCGCATTATCTCCACCAGTTCCTACAATTTCAAAAACATCCATACCGGTTTGTACCTTTATGGCATGATCTCTCATAGCTGCAGCACAACCAGTAATCTCATCTATAGTTTCTGCTTTTGCACTCTTAGTTGATAATGCTGATAGAAAAGCTGCATTCTGAATTGGAGATGTCGCTCCACTCATAATTTCATTCATAACTGCATATGCCTCATCATATGTAAGATCATCTTTGTTTACAATTTTTATGATAGCTTCTTTAATCATGTTCTTGCCCTCCTTATTGCTTAATAAAATTTTTAATAATTTGTTTCCCGTCCGGTGTCATAATAGATTCTGGATGAAACTGCACACCATAAATCGGATATTCCATGTGTTGTACTGCCATAATTTTTCCATCAACAGTTCTAGCAGTTATCTTGAGGCAATCCGGAATCGTATCTGCATCAACAACTAATGAATGATATCGGGCAACTAATGCTCTCTTTGGACAATTCTTAAATAATACACTGTCACTACAAACCTCGACTTCCGACTGTTTTCCATGCAACAGTTCTTTTGCATATGTTACTCTTGCTCCAAAGGCTACACATATCGCCAAGTGTCCCAAGCAAACACCCAGTACAGGAATCTTAGATCCTAGTATTTTTGCCACATCTATGATTAAGCCTGCATCCTCTGGTCTTCCTGGACCTGGTGATAAAATAATCCGATCTGGTTTTAACGCTTTAATTTCTGTTATTGTCAATTCATCATTTCTTATCACTTTAATATCTGGTTCAATCTCTCCTATTAGCTGATACAGGTTGTAAGAGAAACTGTCATAACTATCAATTAACAAGACCATGGCTACATCTCCTCCGCTAATTTTATAGCACTTACTACCGCTTCTGCTTTATTGATACATTCCTGATATTCTTTTTCAGAATTTGAATCAGCTACAATTCCTGCACCACTTCTAATAAATACCTCACCATTTTTCTTATATGCAATTCGAATGGCTATACAGGTATCCATATTACCGGTAAAATCGATATAACCTATTGCACCTCCATAAATACACCTTTTGTTATTTTCCAGTTCTCCAATCAGCTGACATGCTCTAATCTTCGGTGCTCCCGAAAGAGTCCCTGCCGGTAACACGGCTTCAATAGCATCTAAAGCATCTTTGTCTTCTCTGATTTCCCCCCTTACAGTTGAACCTATATGCATCACGTGCGAATAACGTTCAACGGAATGCAATACTTCAACCTTTACAGTTCCAAATCTACTGATTCTTCCAAGGTCATTTCTGCTAAGATCTACTAGCATATTGTGCTCAGCCAATTCCTTCTCATCACGAAGAAGTTCCTCCTCCAATGCTTTATCTTCTGCTTCTGTTTTACCTCTTGGTCTTGTACCTGCTAAAGGAAATGTATGTAATATTCCATTTTCTAATTTCACCAAGGTTTCAGGTGAGGCACCAATGATCTCTATATCCGGACTATAGAAGTAAAACATATAAGGCGATGGATTGATTGTTCTAAGCATTCGATAGGCATTAAATAAACTTCCTTCAAATGGTGCACTCAAACGATTTGAAAGCACTATTTGAAAAATATCTCCTTCTTTGATATGCCTCTTTGCCTTTTCAATCATTCCACAATAAGTTTCTCTATCAAAAAGTGCAGTAAACTCTCCTAATAACTTTCCACTTTTTTCATTCTTTTCTCCAATTCGTAAGAGTTCTGCAAGCTGCTTCAATTCTAGCACTGCTTTGTTAAATTCTGTCTCCGCATTGCTCAAAGATATGTTAATTATTATAATAATTTTTTGTTTGAGATTATCGAATGCAATCACTTTATCAAAGAGCATCAAATCTACATCCTTGAATTTTTCCACATCTAATGCTTTATGTTTTACAGATGGTTCACTATAACATATATAATCATAAGAAAAATAACCAACTAAGCCTCCTGTAAAAGGTGGTAGATAATCAAACCTAGGACTTTTATACTCCGAAAGGATCTGCCTGATATGACCAGCAGGATTGTCAGTTTGAACCTTAAGATTTCCTATATTCATTTCACCATCAATGCAGGTAACCTCAAGTTTTGGATCAAATCCTAAAAATGTATATCTTCCCCATTTTTTATTTGCCATAGCAGACTCAAGCATATAGCAGTGAGCTGATACGTTTTTTAGTATTTTCATAGCATCAATGGGTGTTCTAAAGTCGGATAAAATTTCGCAGCTGATAGGCAACACATTATATTTTCCACTTGCTGCAACTTTCTTTATCTCGTCAATAGTAGGAATAATCTTCATAACATCTCCTCCTTAATAAAAAAACGCCTTGACAGACATATATCTGTCAAGGACGAATAAAGTGCGAAATAATAAAGTAAAAGACTATCCGCGGTGCCACCTTGAATTCATAGGAACTATCCTATGCGCTTAGCAGGATACTAGCATATCCCCGGCAACTAACGTATGCCACACGTTGTAGAATACTCTGTGAACAAGCTTCACATTTGACTACACCCTCAGCGGTCCATTTGACAACTTGTTTCTTACCTGGCTCTCAGCATTCCAGACTCTCTGTAAAGGCATCATTGCCGTTATCTCCGCTTCAACGGTTTAAATTATTAACTTTCTAATTTGCTAATTTGTTAGTACTTTACCACGTTATATATTATTTGTCAATCACATTTTTATAATTAGTCTGGTTTTTTCGCAAGCGCAAAATTTACAAAAAATAAAGCCGTTCACATGACGAACAGCTATTTACAAATCGGTATATTTAGTTCTAGTTTATAGTAGTAAATAGATCATTAAATGACTCTGACATAGTAGGATGGGTAAATATTTGATCTCTTAAAAAAGTATAGGGGAGCCCTGCATCGATCGCAAGTTTAATCACATTAATCATTTCATGAGATTCAGCACAGAATAACATCGCTCCTAAGATAAGATTCGTTTTGGCATCAATAACTGCCTTTAGAATACCTTTCGTCTGTTGAAGAACTTGTGCTTTAGGAATCGAGGCTACAGGTAGTTTCGCAATTTTTACTTCAAATTCCTGCTCAATAGCCTCTCGTTCATTTAATCCAACTCTCGAATATGGAGGATTAATGAAAATGCTATAAGGAATATTTACACGCTCCTTCGTACTACGCTTCACATCTTTGTCAATTAACTGAGATCGAACTATCCGGTAGTCATCAAGAGAGATATAGGTAAACTGTAAACCGCCCGTCACATCTCCCATCGCCCAAATATTCGGTGTACTAGTTCTTAAATATTCATCTACCTTTACGGCAGATCTTGTGGTGAGTTCAACACCAGCAGCAGCAAGGTTTAGACCCTCTATATTAGGTTTTCTACCTGTTGCGATCAAAACTGCATCAGCCGGATGCTCTTTATTTTCACCCGCTACAATATCAAAATAGGAAATAATCGCTTCTTTAGATTGATTCCTTACGGCATTTATTTTTGAACCTAATTTAAAATCAATTCCTTTTTCCTTTAAGACCTGTAAGATATCCTCTGCTATATCCTTATCCTCTCGTGATAAAAACTCCATTCCATCCTGAAATACCGTTACCTGAGAACCAAAATCAGAATAAATTGAAGCAAATTCCAAACCGATATAGCCTGCGCCTATAATCGCGAGTCGTTCAGGAAGTTTCTCAAGATCCATTAAGGTGCTACTAGTATAAACTCGGTCATTATTCTCTATCCCTTCGATATCGGGGAGGATAGGTATCGCACCAGTATTAATAAATATATATTCCCCTTCTAATACCACCGTCTCGTGTTCTAATTCTACTGAAACTTGATTAGGTGATCGAAATGTAGCTGTTCCAGTATAAATTGTCACATTATTGTGATTATTTAACTTATCAAAATTTTTCTTTCGAAGCCGTGACGTCAAATTGCTTTTTTCTTCAATCGCCTTTTGATATAATTTCGCTTTTTCCTGAAAGCTTAGGGGTTCTTTAATTTTAGTATGAGCAGCACTATTCACTAGTGATTTGGAGGGAATACAAGCAATATTGATACATGTACCACCATACATATTGTCTGATTTTTCTATAATCGCTATCCTTTTTCCTGCATTTGCAAGATCGCCTGCTAGTGTTTTTCCTCCTTTTCCAAAACCAATGATGATACCATCATATTTTTCCATTCCACAATTATCCTTTCAATTATTTTTATCTCATTAATTATCATTCGTAATTTTCCGTTATTTTAATATCTATTTTAGTTTTTCAATATAATTATTACTTATACAACATCAAAATCACCGTCTCAACATGTCCAAAGAATTGAAAACTCTGTAGGTGTGAGGGACAGCTTTTTTTCATTCAGCTTACATTCACGGGTATCCATATTCAATACCAAGCCAGAAAAAGCAATCACGTTTTCTTTCTTGTTTGGTTCTGCAGAATTATATGTAGTAAATCTCCGGAGTTGTGCCTTGACACGGGCAACAAGCTCCAAGGGCCGAAATGGTTTTGTTATGTAATCATCGGCACCAAGTGTCAATCCGGTAATTTTATCAATTTCTTCTTCTTTGGCAGTCAGCATAATTACAGGAAACTTATATTTTTCCCTGATTTTCTGGCAGAGCGTAAAGCCATCTATATCCGGCAGCATAACATCAAGTATAGCGAGATCTATTCGTTCTGATTCAACACACCGGAAGGCATCTTGACCATTATAGAATTTATATATTGTAAAACCTTCGTTTTTTAAATAAACTTCAATTAGGTTAGCTATGTCCTGCTCATCGTCTACAACCAAAATATTGATACTCATTTGTTCTATCCTTTCTATCTGATAAAATGCTCATTTATTATAGTACCTTAAAATAAAATTAATATCATAATATTTTCTTATGGAAACCTTAAGGTTTTATTAATATAAGATATAATATAGCATTTCTTTTATATTTATAGGTAGTTATTCATTTATCAACTAGTATATAGGATAGACAAAAAAATATCCACCAGATAACTGGTGGATATTTTTTATTAATAGTTTACGCC
>JAAYSQ010000006.1 GCA_012523925.1 Clostridiales bacterium | reverse complement strand
CCAGGTTTTTTGCCTGGAAGGAATTTGGCTGCCTGCACAGCACCTTTTGCAAAAATTGCCCTTGAGTATGCCGTATGCTTAATTTCAATCACTTCATCGGTTCCAGCAAAGATAACCTCATGCTCTCCTACGATAGTTCCACCACGAACGGCAGAAATGCCAATCTCCTTTTTATCTCTCATTTTTCTTTCACCTGAACGATCATACTTATATTCATAGGAATTATCCAGTACCTCATTCATAGCATCTGCTAATGCAAGAGCCGTTCCAGAAGGTGCGTCTACCTTTCTATTATGATGCCTTTCTACAATTTCAATATCAAATCCGGAATCTACCAAAAGTTTAGCTGCTTCCTGAATCAGCTTTGTTATTAGGTTGATCCCCATAGACATATTAGCGGATTGGAAAATAGGAATTTCTTTGGCTGTATCATCAATTAATTTCTGCTCTTCTTTTGAAAAACCAGTTGTGCAAAGGACAATTCCTATTCCATTCTCCTTAGCATAATCCAACATTTCATCCAAGTTTTTCGGAGATGAAAAATCGATGATTACATCTGCTATCACTGGACACTGGCTGAAACTCGTATATACTGGATATTTGTTCGCCTTACTTTGTGAGATATCTATGCCGGCAGCAATGATGGCGCCATTATCTGATTCTACAATTTTCGTAATCACTTGTCCCATTTCACCATTACAACCTCGTAAAATGATGTTTGTCATATGTTTCCTCCTAATGTTTTATTAACCCAAGTTCCTCCATTACTTCCGCTAGATGATCTGTATTCGCAGGTTCCATATCGGTAAGCGGCAATCGTAAGGTACCAACATCAAAGCCCATTAAGTTTAATGCCTTCTTCACTGGTATAGGATTCACTTCACTGAATAAAGCATCAACTAATGGTAGCAATTTTAATTGAATATCTAAACTTCCCTTATGATCGCCTTCCAAGTACTTGGCTACAAGATCATGGGTCTCCTTTGGAATAATATTAGACATAACAGAGATTACGCCAACTCCTCCAAGCGATAGGATAGGAACAATAATCTCATCGCAACCAGAGTATAGATCAATCTTACCTTCCGTTAAATGCATAATATCAGCAACCTGCTTAATATTTGCACTTGCTTCTTTTATTCCTACTATATTATCCACATTTTTAACTAATTTAGCCACAGTGCTAGGTAAGAGATTACATCCGGTTCTGCCAGGAACATTGTATAAAATGATCGGTAGATCAACAGCATTTGCTATTGCAGTATAATGTGCTATTAACCCATTTTGTGTTGCTTTGTTATAATATGGTGTAACCACAAGCAAACCATCTGCGCCACATTTTTGTGCTTCCTTGGATAAATAGATAGCTGTATCAGTACAATTGGAACCGGTTCCTGCAATCACTGGAACACGTTTATTGACTTTCTCTACAGTAAAGCGAATACATTCCAGGTGTTCTTCATGGGTTAAGGTAGATGATTCCCCTGTTGTCCCACAAATGATGATGCTATCGGTACCCTCTTTAATCTGAAACTCAATCAATTCTCCAAGTTTTTTATAGTCTACTTCATTGTTGTTTGTAAATGGTGTTACGATTGCTACACCTGCTCCTTTAAATATTGCCATAATATCCTCCATTCATGCGCTTTAACGCCATTCCTATTGGTTTAATTACATCCATTTTTATAAAGCGAATTTATTCTGTTGAAACATTTGTAAAACCGCTTTCTTAAGGAAGCCTTAGGTTCCCTTTACCTTCTTTACTACGGTGCTATCAGTTATTGTTCAAAAGATAAACATCCCTATTAAACAAAAATAGCCGACTAAAAGAGTCGACTCTAAAGAATAAATTCGGATCTTGGTCTTATTCAACCAGCTTCCATCTATTAGATATTCTTTAGGCAGCACTCCATCCATTGATAAAAGATACTTAGCAATCTAACCGATTCTAATTAATAAGAAATCTTCCATCAATCATGTTTGATGACAGTCATATGGCTCTTAACCATATGCCCAGCAATAATAAGACAGGATTATTACTGCTTCGGCACTATTTCCTTTCAACTGCCTTCCTTTATGCCTGACATATCCAGCAGTTTACTATTAAATAATGCTCCTCTACCAAAGCAATATTATTTTACAATATTCGTATCCTCATCTTAACATTGTATGATTGTATTGTCAATGGTGCTTCCTATATACATAAATCATGTATAGGCACATGGTAGAGGTTGCTATTTACTATTCGCTCTACTATATATTATATAAAACACTTTTTCGATATTTCATTCATATAATGCTAATTATCTTGCAAATAGTGCTTTTTCTCTTTTTAATATAGAAGCAGTAAATATATCCTATAGCTAAAGGTCTATCAATAAAAAGCTTGATAAAATCAATAATACATTGATTCTATCAAGCCTTATACCATTTCCTTAAAATTATGTTACCATATATATTTGATAGGATGGACGTATTCTTTCAATACAATATCATTGGAATTTTATATCATAGTTACTCTATTTTAATATTCCTCAAGATATTCTAACTTGCTAACGGATACCTCATAAGCGATTCTTTTCTCGAATTCTGTTTCACTAATCTTTTTCTGATACTCACGACTTTGAATTCTACCCCACATTTGAACATGACCTCCAACACTGAAGGTTTCTGCAAATCTTGCATTTCTCCCCCAACATATGCAAGGTATATAGTCTGATTTTCCATATGGACGATTAACTGCCAATAGTACATCTGCAATCTCTCTACCTAATGGTGTCTTTCGGTAGATTGGTTGCTTACAAACGAAACCATCCAAGAAAATATGATTCGGTTTGATGTTATCCGATAACTCATCCATAAAATTGATTTCCCTAGCAAATACTGAAAGTACCAACTTATTTCTATTTTCCTCATGCCGATTATAGGAACGGAACTGCCCTATAACCTCTACAAACTTACCTCTGTAATCCTGTTTTACATCCGTTAACCGTTCGGAAACCATGATCGGGATTATATCATAGGAATTGCTCAAACGGGCCACCTGCACTTCTATTATATAGAAGCCTTCCCCAAACACATCGTGGCTAAATGTAAATTCAGTAATTACCTCTCCTGCAATACTTACTTGATTGTTATCAAATACTTTATCTGTCATATCGTACCTCTCCCTTCTCTCTTGGCGCTTATATTTTGCCAATCTGCTCTAAAATGTGGGGTGAATTTATCTGTTTTGTCAAAAACAGCTTTCATTCACCTATGATATAATATATATGCAACTTTCCAAATTTTAGAAGTAAAATTATAAATATATTATTAATTTAGCCATTTTTTGTTAGATTATACAAAAAGAATGTAATATATTTATTGAAAACATACGAAACATACGTTGATTTTTATTTACGCCCTATGTTACAATGTAAAAGTTGTGTCAAGACAAGTATAGTGTCTTAAGAAAGAAGGGAATACATTTATGAAACGTGAGGATATAAGGAATATCGCCATTATTGCCCACGTCGACCATGGTAAAACAACCTTGGTTGATGAGTTATTAAAGCAAAGCGGTGTATTCAGGTCCAATCAAAATGTTGTTGATAGAGTCATGGACTCCAATGCAATTGAACGGGAACGTGGTATTACTATATTAGCTAAGAATACAGCCGTTATGTACAATGGAGTTAAAATTAATATAATAGATACCCCAGGCCATGCTGACTTCGGTGGCGAAGTAGAGCGTGTCCTTAAAATGGTCAATGGTGTGATCCTAGTTGTAGATGCATTCGAAGGACCCATGCCTCAAACCAAATTTGTACTAAAGAAAGCTCTAGAACTATCTTTACCAGTTATTGTATGTATTAATAAAATGGATCGTCCCGAAGCTAGACCTGCTGAAGTGGTCGATGAAGTTCTGGAATTGTTAATTGAATTAGATGCTAATGAGGAACAATTGGATTGTCCCTTCATATTTGCATCCGCCAAATCTGGTCTTGCAAAGCTATCAATTGATGGTGATGCCACAGATATGAAACCTATGTTTGATACTATTATTAATTATATTCCTGCGCCAGAAGGGGATCCGGAGAAAAGTACCCAAGTTCTAATTAGTACAATTGATTACAATGAATATGTTGGAAGAATTGGTATAGGAAAGGTAGATAATGGTACCATCAAAGTAAATCAAGATGTTGTCATAGTCAATCACCATGATCCAGACAAATCCCAAAAAGTCAAAATTAGTAAACTCTATGAATTCGATGGCTTAAAACGGGTTGAAGTAGACGAGGCAACAGTTGGTTCCATCGTAGCGATATCCGGTATTGTTGATTTACGCATCGGTGATACCATCTGTTCACCTGAGAATCCGGAATCCATCCCATTCCAGAAGATCTCTGAACCAACCATTGCAATGTATTTTAATGTAAATGACAGCCCTCTTGCTGGAACGGAAGGCAAATATGTAACATCTAGGCATTTAAGAGAACGTCTATTCCGCGAATTAAACACAGACGTCAGCCTTCGAGTAGAAGAAACGGATACAACAGAAAGCTTTAAAGTATCCGGTAGAGGCGAGCTTCATTTGTCTGTATTAATTGAGAATATGCGTCGTGAAGGTTTTGAATTCTCTGTAAGCAAAGCTGAAGTTCTTTATAAATATGACGAGAGCGGCCAGAAATTGGAGCCAATGGAACGTGCAATCATTGATGTTCCTGATGAATTTGCTGGCAATGTAATTCAAGAATTGGGTACCCGTAAGGGGGAAATGACAAATATGCACACCTCAGGCAATGGTAGTACCCGTCTAGAGTTCTCCATTCCTGCCCGTGGCTTGATTGGATATCGTGGACAGTTCATGACCGATACAAAGGGAAATGGAATAATTAATACCATCTTTGACGGATACGGTCCTTTCAAAGGAGAAATCCAGTATCGTCCGACCGGTAGCCTAATCGCCTTTGAAGCTGGTGATAGCATTACCTACGGTCTGTACAATGCACAGGAACGTGGTATTCTATTCATCGGTCCAGGCGTTAAAGTATATTCCGGTATGGTAATTGGTCAGAATGCCAAGGCTGAGGACATTGAAGTGAACGTATGTAAGCGTAAACAGCTTTCCAATACTCGTTCCTCTAGTGCAGATGAAGCACTACGTTTGTCTCCACCTAAGGTACTCAGTCTCGAGCAAGCGTTAGAATTTATTGAGACAGATGAATTGTTAGAAGTAACTCCAAGCAGTCTTCGTATCCGTAAGAAGATCTTGGATCCGACCTTAAGAATGAGAAGTAAGAGAAATAAACAGAATAACTAAGCAAATAAGCTTAAATATATGCTACACATAGCATGAACCCGGAATAGGTTAAATTTCTATTCCGGGTTTGTCTTGTATTTAGTCCAAATTGTTCTTTATTTATAAGAAGTTCTGTGCTCTTTCTTTAAGTTCCTTTAATTGTAAATCGATATATCTTCCAATATCATTCATTGATCTAACCTGGTACCCCCGGAACAACTCTTTATAGTAGGTTTTTAGGGTTTCCTTAGAGAAAATTCGATTATTATCTTGATTCCTTGATATCTTCATATGCGATTTATCATACAATATAAGCGTTTCTAAAGCTCTTGGACCATACCATGTCATACTTTCAAAGACGATATCGACCAATTCTTTCTCGTTCGGCATCAAATAATCTTTACCTATTTCCAGGTTGTGAATACCACTTTCCCTCATTTTATCATATAGCTTTCTATACGGAATAAGTTCATTATTCACAAGGCAATCCTCTGAAAATAACTCCATATCGCAAATTGCTAAGGAAAATACCTGTGCATAGTAAAGGAGATATTGTATATAACGACCGCTAATATCCCCGTTGCATAGGTTTATTATATAGTAGGCAACAGCAGAAATTTTAGATGACATTATGTAGTCTATTACCGCTTGTTTACTTTTTCTATATGCTACCTTTGTTAAGCAATCCTTACGTTTTAGTAGTAGGTTATAATAATACTCTGGATATTTCATAAGCATCTGTAGTTTATTCGAATATTCAATCGTCGGTGTATCTCCATCCATATAACGAATAATGGTGGTTTCACCCCATCCGAGAAGCTTTGCAAGTGGCTTCTTTCCGATACGATAATGATCGAGGATTAATTTAATTTCCTCTGCTGTTATCATCTCTTCCTTTTCCATATTGACTTCTATATCTGTTTTATTCATTTTTGTTCAATCTCCTCGTAAGACACACTAATTTATTATTACTGACTTATTTTACCATTATAAATTAGATTTGTATATGGAACTTTTGTATTATTTTGTAATTTTACGTAGTATTGAAAAGTTAGTAACTAAATGATAAAAATTCTAAACCTAACTTTTTTGATTACTTATATTCATTTTGCAAAACACAAAAGAAATGTTACTAATAAAAGGTAGTGCCAAGAAGCGTTTCACACAAACTCCTTGACACTACCTTTACACGATGATATCAATCATCGTTTTTATATTTTATTTTTCTTTATTATATACAATCTAAAATTTGCGAAATTCATTAATGTCATGAATGATAATCTTAAATCCCCGGATGATACTATCAAACATACCTATACGGTATAGATTTACAATTACCATACCAATCGGAATTCCAATGATCATTCCTAACACTTTATAAAGTCGATAACCTATATACATAAATACTAAAGTTGATAGCGGACTAATACCAATACTATCTCCAACCATTTTTGGTTGTAAAATCTGCTTCAACACTTGACAAATTAGATATATCACAATCAACCCTACAGCTCTAACATAGTTACCTGTTATCATATCAAAGAGTGCCCAAGGCCATAGAATTGCTCCAGTTCCAAATACAGGTAGAAAATCCAAGAAGGCTATTCCCAAGGCAATCAGAAAAGAATAGCCGACATTTAATATTTCAAATCCAATGAACATTATTACAATGAGTACCAGCATAATCTTAAATTGAGCTTTAAAATATCCACCAAATGCCGTTTTAAAATTATCACTGATTACACTCCAGCCATTGGTAATGGAATCAGGCAAATTCTTTTTTAAACTGGTTAGAAGTTTATCTCTATCAACTGTAAAGAAATAGGCCGATAGAATTGTTACGATAACAATAAGAAAGCCCTCTGCCACACCCTGAGCGAAAGCACCTGCCGAACCTAAGGAAGGATCCAACTCCGAGATAAACTTATTGATCGAATTCCCTACATTAAGAATGAGATTGTTGATAGCCACTTGGAAATTTTCCGGTAATGTGTCTGCGATATCATTAAATTTATGGGAGAGTTCATTCAGTTGTTGCTCTACCTGTTCCACAATTTCAGGAAGTTCTGCTATTAGCTGCGATGTTTCCTTAAATATAAAAGTGATTAAAGCGTATAATGCCCCAACAATAGCAGCAATTACAATCACAATAATAATTGCAGAGCTATGTTTTCTAAGAAGCTTTACCTTATTTTCCAAAAACCGGACCAAAGGATTCGCGATCATAGACACAATCCAACCAATAACGAATGGGATAAAGAAGCGTAATATTTTCGGTAGTACAAAAAGTAGAAAAAGCGCTGCTAGGATTATAAATATAAGATTCAATAAAATTTTAATATAGGTTAATAACTTTGATTCTTCCATTAAATCCCCCTTGTTCTTCGAAAAACTTTCCATATTGTTCATTCATAGCTTTTGTATAAGGTACTGTTCTACAGTCTCTTACTCCTAATGCTTGTTTAATTAAAGTATAATACAACATATGGAAAATGGGAATAGATTATTATAAATTATTGTATAGATATAATTATCCTTCTGAGGGTTTTAGAAATAGAGTTATAAAAAATAAAATAGCAGCAATAATAACAATGGTAGGACCCGTTGCCGATCCTATATAATAGGATAAAATCAAGCCAGTAATGCCGGAAAACATTGCAATCATAACGGAAAATAAATGATATTCCCGCATATTGGAGGCTATATTCCTACTGGATGCAGCTGGTAGTATAAGAAGTGCATTAATAATAAGAATTCCTACCCACCGGATAGAAAACATAACAATAACTGCCATTACTATACTAAAGTAATCTTCCATTCGATTTGTATTAATATTTTTGCTTCTTGCCAGTGATGTATTCACTCCTGTAGCATGAATCTGGTTAAAACATAAAAACCAAAAAATCAAAGTTACAGCAAATATCATAACGAGAGAGCCAATTTCCTTAGTTTCAATACTGAGGATATCACCGACAAAAAGGCCAGAATATTTGGAGAAGTTACCACCTCTTGATAATATCACTAATCCTATAGACATACTCAAGGAAGAGAATACAGAAATAATGGTATCTGTAGATACCGTATTCCTTCTCTTAATTTTATTTAATAACAATGCAAATACAACTGCAAATATTAACATAGCTATGTTCGCATCTGCCAAGCCAAATATCGTTCCCAATGCTACGCCTGTTAGGGCAGAATGTCCCAAAGCATCCGAAAAAAACGCCATTCGATTATTTACAATCATAGTACCAAGTATGCCAAAAAGCGGTGTAATGATTAGAATAGCGAGAAAGGCATTCTTCATAAAATTATAACTCATCCAGGAAAACGGCAGTATCGTTTCCATAATCTCGTATAGTGTTTCCATCGATATCTCCTATCATAAGAGGATTGTTTAATAATCCATTAACCAAAAGCCCTCTTAAATTCTTCACTGTCCAAAACTTCGCTAGGTTTTCCCTCTTTCACGATTGTCTTGTCCAATAATATAACATGATCTGCATACTTTCTAACAAAGTCAAAATCATGGGATACAATAATCATTGCTAAATCAAAGTTTTTATTCAGTGTTGCTATATTCTCATAGAAAAGTTCCATTCCATTTTTATCGATTCCAGATACCGGTTCATCCAATAGAAGAAGATTCGGTACGGGTGTAATTGCAATAGAAAGTAGAACCCTTTGAAGTTCTCCTCCAGATAAATCGCAAGCACGCTTATCGATTAAATCTTTAGCATCAAAAATCTGAAGTTGCTCCTCAATTCTTCTGTAAACTTTCGGATTTTTCCTCAAGAATACAGGTGAACGGCTAATATAACTTGCAAATAAATCATATACACTCATTGGCGTATTCTTCACTATATTTAGATGCTGAGGAACATAACCTACATGGAGATTCTGAATCGTTTTATTCTTCAGATCCATAAATTCAATGGTACCTTCATGTTTGCGTTCCCCAAGGATTGCTTTAATCAATGTGGACTTACCTGCACCGTTACGGCCAATGATTACCGTAATCTTACCACAGTGGATATGTAAATTAATATCCTCAATTATCGTATTGGCTCCATCTCTAACGGTTATGTTATTTACTTTAATGCAATGAAAACCGCAAGCTGCATCATGGTGAAGGGAGGCGGACTTTAACCTTTTTGATTTCAACATAATTTTTACTTCCAATCTTAACGAAACTTTTTTAATTATATATTATTGATTCAAATTGCTTAAGTACTTAATTACTTGATTACT
>JAAYSQ010000236.1 GCA_012523925.1 Clostridiales bacterium | reverse complement strand
CCCATACTAGAAAAGGAAAAGCCAGTGAAACCCATTGCTAGCCGTAGCCAACGCTTCAATATCGGAGATAGTGTAGTTGTATATCCCCAGAAAAAGATTGGTATTGTCTATCGCAAAGCCAATGAAAAAGGTGAAGTTGGCGTTCAAATTCAGAAAAAGAAAATATTAATTAATCATAAACGGCTACAGCTAAAAGTTCCTGCTTCTAAAATGTATCCAGAGGATTATGATTTTTCAATCATTTTCGATAGTGTAGCAAACCGAAAGGCAAGACATAAGATGAGTAAAAGGCACCGACCGGATCTTACTATCATTTATGATGAAGAGCCCAAGTAAACTCCTGCTTTCAGTACACAAGTATTTTATAAAAATGTTCTTTATATTTGGGATATATTTTACATTTC
This sequence comes from Clostridiales bacterium, assembly GCA_012523925.1. Classification (GTDB taxonomy): domain Bacteria; phylum Bacillota; class Clostridia; order Lachnospirales; family Lachnospiraceae; genus Mobilitalea. The sequence goes on along the minus strand of JAAYSQ010000236.1, from coordinate 2,448 downwards.
GGATAATAATAATATCGGAGGTGTTTGATATGATTACCAATATAAATTTGACTACAAAAGAGACCTTTTTATTAGAGGATATGAAAAGCCACGAAGAGCAATGTATCCTCAAATACGATAACTACCATAATCTAGCCAGCGATCCTCAACTAAAAGCTGTTTTTCGCAGTAACGCGCAAATTGAAAGAGAGCATCTTGAGACCATTAATCAATTACTAGCTGGCAAAGTTCCTAATATGAGCGGCGGACAGTCGGGCGGGCAACAATCTGGTGGACAACAATCCAGCGGACAACAGGCACCGCAACAGAAAAGTTCCGGATTAACCACATTTGCACAAGAAAGTACAAGTTCTCTCGGTTTCAATATATCAGATAAAGATATGTGTACCGATATGCTTTCCATGGAAAAATACGTATCTGGTGCATATGATACTGCAATATTTGAATTTAAGGACTCTCAAGTTCGTGATGTTTTAAACCATATCCAAAAGGAAGAGCAAAAACATGGCCAAGCCATTACTAGCTATATGATTAACAAAGGTATGTATACTTTAAAATAGTATATTCAATTAGAACTAGCACATATTTGAGAAACTTAAATTAAACGTCTATAATCTTAGCATAAAACTGCTGGGATTATAGACGTTTTTATATAATCTTTTACATTATTACTAAATATTTAATGTTTTTCTACATCTTCTCTGATATTTTGATAAAATTTGACTTCAAAACAATATAAAGATTGACAGAAACATAACACAATGTTAATATAAAACTCGTAGAATATTTAACAATTATTTTAGGAGGATAGGTAGTTTATGAAAAAATTATTACCTTAGTATTGAGTGCAGTTTTATTAATGAGTTTATTTACTGCATGTAGCAAGACAGAAAAAGTAAAAACAGGTTTAGCAGTAGTACCATCTACTTCAGGTAAAACAAAAGATGCAGGAGAAGAGGATGGATTAGCTCAGTTTGACCAAACTGCAGTTGCAGTTCTTGTAGACTCTAAAGGTGTTATTCGTAACTGTGCAATTGATGTTATGCAATCAAAGATTAACTTCAACGCAGCCGGCGAAATTACAACTGATATGGCAGAAACTTTTGATTCTAAGCATGTACTTGGTGATGCTTATGGTATGAAAGGTGCTTCTCCAATCGGTAAGGAATGGAATGAGCAGGCGAATGCTCTTGCAGAATATGTTACTGGTAAAACACTTGCAGAAGTAAAAGGTATCGCTATCGATGGTGGATATCCAACAGAAGAAGATTTAAAGAGCTCTGTTACTATGAACATCGCAGATATGATTACAGCAATTGAAAAAGCAGTTAACAATGCTCAAGATTTAGGCGCTTCTGCAGATGATAAGCTTGGCTTAGGTATTGTATCTAACCTTGGTAAAAGTAAAAATGCTTCCGATGAAGGCGACGGTTTAGCACAGGCTTATACACATTATGCTGCAGTATCATTAGATAAAGATAGTAAGATTACAAGTAGTATTATTGACGCTTCCCAGGGTAATGTTAATTTCTCTGTAGAAGGTAAGGTTACTGTTATTGCTGAAGAAATTCAGACTAAGAATGAACTTGGTGATGGATATGGCATGAAGGGTGCTTCCCCAATCGGCAAGGAATGGTTTGAGCAGGCAAAAGCTTTTGCTGATTATATTACTGGCAAGAAAGTTGCTGACGTTTCAGGTATTGCTTTAGATGGTGGCAAAGCAACAGATGAAGACTTAACAAGTTCTGTAACAGTTACAATCACTGATTTCATTGGTGCTGTTGAAAGAGCTGCTGCAGCGGCAAAATAGTATTGTAATATATCGGTAATCACATGAAGCATTGAATTGTGTTATAATATCAAAATTATTAAATGTAATTACCGCATGATAAGAGGTTGTTGCTAATTGCAACAACCTCTTTTAACCTCCTAGCTAATTATAACTAACTAGATAAATACAAGCCAATTACCTAGTTTAACTGACACATACAGGAGTTGATGAACAATGAAAAGAAAACTGCTAATATTCTTAGCAATAATAACTATGTTAAGTGCAGTTTCCTGCAATCTGGCCAAACCCAAGAAATACCAAGGCAGTTTCCTAGTATTATTTAATACGGTAACAGAAGTTGTTGCTTTTGCGAATAGTGAAAGCGAATTCGAGGAATTCACCAAATTAATCTATGACAACCTCAAAGAATACCATGAGTTATACGACAAATATAATGATTACGATGGTGTTAATAATATAAAAACGATTAATGACAATGCTGGTATAACTCCTGTTAAGGTCGATCAGCGAATCATCGATATGCTTTTATATTCAAAAGATATGTATGAACGTACGGACGGCACAGTAAATATCGCAATGGGGCCCGTGCTAGAAATATGGCATGATTACCGTACAGCAGGAATTGATGATCCTATAAATGCAATGCTTCCACCGAT
>JAAYSQ010000235.1 GCA_012523925.1 Clostridiales bacterium | reverse complement strand
ATCTGCCGAAAGAATGGGAGAAAGAAATTAATTAAAAAATCAGATAAAATATTTATAACATTTAATATATGTTAAGATCCCGAACAATGAATGGATAAATAATGCAAAGAGGATTTGAAAACCACTGCTGAATTTGATAAGATAGAATGGATTAAAGTTGTAGTAACATAGTAATATTGCACATAAAAAGGATTCATATTCAAATGTCAAAGGATAGGTGGTATCATGCATGATATTAACTTATATGAAAAGAAAATGATTAGTGATGTGGAGTTTCCGGTACAGATGTTTGTAAACCGCATTGAGAAACCGGGGATGTATTGTCCGCCTCACTGGCATGAGCATATTGAAATGCATTATTTATTTAAAGGACAGGGTACCTTTCATGTTAACCAAAAGCCAATTCCAATGCAGGAAGGAAGTCTACTTATAATAAATAGCAATGAGTTACATATGGGCATTAGCGATACGATAAATATGGAAGCTCTTGTTATAATATTTGAAATGAAATCATTTTCAAAGGAAGTAGCTGAGTACAATGTAATTTTCAAGTCCTTGATTGAAGCGGATCAAAAACTAAATGATTTGTGTACAGAAATTTATGAAGAGGGCGAGCAAAAGAAACTCGGGTATAAGTTAGCAATGAAAGGCATGATCTATGAGCTGATATCTTATCTACTTCGTAACTATGTTGTAGAGAGTCAGTCTGCATGGGAGAACACCCGAAGAAACAAGAATTTGAAACGCCTAAATACGGTACTACAATATATACAGGATCATTATAATGAAACTATAACGAATCGAGAGTTAGCCGATTTGATTCATGTCAGTGAATATCGGTTCTGCCATATTTTCAAGGAAAGTATGGGGCAAAGTCCCTTAAGCTATATCAATGAAGTACGTCTTAAGAAAGCGTATAGCTTACTAGAGCAGAAGACAATGACAATATCAGAGATAGCATCTATTATTGGATTTAAAGATTACAATAACTTTGGCCGGCAGTTTCGCAAGTATTATGGATTTCCACCATCTAAAGTATGGGAAATGTAAAAAACAGCCACCTAATCTACGGATTAAGGGTGGCTTTTTTTGAACAAAAATGTTCGCTATCACATGTCACCTTCGGTGACTAGTTAAGTGGAAGATGATTCCATTGAACTAACAAAGAGCTCACTTTAAAAGTGGGTACTTTGTATGTGATATATAGCAAGATTGTATGACTATATAGCAAGAAGGGTTATAGATATTTTAATGAAAAACCGTTAACATATGATATAGGAAACGTACAAAATGCTTAAGTTATCTATTTAAAGTTGCTTTTGTATGTAAAAAATTATAACAATTACAATAATCTAAGGAGGTTTTACATATGAAATTAGGTGTTTTTTCAGTAGTGCTTGGTGGTATGCCTTTCGCTGAAGCATGCGAATTCTTATCTAAGAATGGCGTTCAGATGATTGAAATCGGATGTGGTGGTTTTCCAGGAAGAGCCCATTGTGATCCGGACGTTCTTCTAAATGATGAGAAGGAACTGGAGAAATTCAAGAAGACTTTAGCAGACAATAATTTAGAGATTAGTGCATTAAGTGCCCATGGTAATATGGTGCATCCAAATAAAGAGCTTGCTAAGAAATTTGACGATGACTTAACAAAGGCAATTCTACTTGCAGAAAAACTTGGTGTTCCAGTAGTTAATACATTTTCTGGTTGTCCAGGAGGAAGCCCTGAAGATACTATGCCTAACTGGGTTACCTGCCCTTGGCCAGAGGATTTCTTAGAAGTATTAGATTATCAATGGAATGAAGTGTTAATCCCTTATTGGAAAGAGAAAGTAGCTTTTGCGAAAGCTCACGGAATACATAAGATTGCCTTAGAGCTTCATCCAGGCTTCTGCGTATACAATACAAATACATTGCTTCGTCTAAGAGAAGCAGTTGGACCTGAGATCGGTGCTAACTTTGACCCGAGTCATTTAATCTGGCAAGGTATGGATCCAGTTGCTTGTATCAGAGAATTGGGTAAACACGATGCTATATTCCATTTCCATGCTAAGGATACAAAGGTGGATGCAATCAATACGGCAATAAACGGTGTATTGGATACGACTCATTATGGTGATGAAATAAATCGTTCCTGGATCTTCCGTAGCGTAGGCTATGGCCATGGAGAGGATTATTGGAAAGCAATTGCTTCTGAACTGAGACTTGCTGGATATGATTATGCAGTCAGTATCGAACATGAAGACAGCTTAATGTCCGGTAATGAAGGATTACTTAAAGCAATTAAATGCTTACAGAATGTATTAATCTTTGAAGATCGCGGAGAAATGTTCTGGGCTTAAGAATATTAAATTAAATCAGCTTTGAAGAGTAGATTACAGCGATAATGATTTTTATACGATGGCGCATTAATCGCGAGTT
>JAAYSQ010000038.1 GCA_012523925.1 Clostridiales bacterium | reverse complement strand
GCCGCAGAAACAAGTTCCTTTAAAACATCTCGTCCAAAGTTATCCGTACCAAGTGGAAGATAAATAGTATTCACAACGTCCTTGGTATTTACGTACTCGGTATCCTTAATGACCTTTGTTTCATCTAAATCCCCAGTTTCCGCATTCCTTGCAGCGATAACCACCTCGCTTGCATCGATAGCCCGATCAAGATTAGCATTTAAACGCTTATAATAATTACGTTTCGCCATGGTCATACCTGCAGGTTTTATCGTTGGATCATAGTTATCCTCCCATAGCTTTAAAAGATGATCCGTATCTGTAATATCAATGTCTTCTTCAGGAGTTCCGGTTGCTACCAACCATTCTTTCATTGCTATGCGATCATCATCACTCAATTTATTTGTAAGTCTTTTTGCATCTGCATCCGGCAGCTTCATGATTGCTTTCTCAGAGTCTATTGCATCATATACAGATACATATGTACCCGGTTTAGAGAAAGAGCTAAGTCCAAGCATCTGTAAAGGATCTCCCGTTACAAATAGCGGATAGATAATAATTGTTAATAGAATAACAATAAAAATTGAAAAACCTGCGACAAATTTAGGAGAGTGAAATATTTGACGAATTGTATTTTTCATATTTTCTTCTCCTCCCTTAATCAAATTGCGCTGCTTTAACGCGCGGATCGATAAAACCATAGATGATATCAATTACAAGAGTAACTACTAAAACCATAATGGTAATAATAAGTGTTGTAGCTGACAGAAGAGGATAATCCGAGGAGGTTACTGCATCTAATATAATGGAACCCAATCCCGGATAACTGAAGATGACCTCTGCAACCAATGCACCACCGACCATAGTACCTAAGGAAAGAGCAAGACCTGTTACCTGTGGTAACATGGCATTACGAAATACGTAGCCAACAATTTTTCTATCTTTGACACCTAGAAAACGGCTATATTTTACATAATCTGCATTAAGCTCATAAATTGACATGGAACGCATGCCGATTGCTTGGCCTCCTATAGAGATAATAACAATCGACCAGAAGGGCAATTGATAATGTGCAATTACTGATTTTACAAAAGTCCAACTGAAATTAGGAATTAGATCATAACCGTACCCTCCAGCAACCGGTGCCACCTTTAACTTGACAGCAAAAATACCAAGTAAAATTACTGCCATACCAAAGGCTGGTACGCAACTTAAAAACAGACTAAGCGGCATAAGAATCTTATCGAATCCCTTCCTTATATAAGCAGCTAATGCACCAAGTAGATTGCCGATTAACCATCCAACGATGATGGCTGGCATCTGCAGACCAATCGTCCATAAAATAGCGCTGGAAACAATATCGTTCACTTTACGAGGATACTGACTGAAGGAAAGGCCGAAATCCCCGGTCAATGCATTTTTAATATATGTAATAAATTGAGTTATTAACGGTTGATCCAATCCGAATGCCTTAACATAGCTTTCATGCATTGCTTTGGTTACTGCTGCATCCTGAACCCCTCTCGCCGTTCTTGACATAATGTTGGCAACAGGATCAGCCGGCATTAGTCGAGGAAGCATAAAATTCAGTATGAAAGCAATGAATAAAGTAAGAAAAAACCATAAGATTTTTTTGCCAAAATATTTGCGATAACCTTTCATAGAATACCTCCAAAGATTTTGAAATCAGCCATGTCTCAGGAGCCCCGAAACATGGCTGACGAATAGATTCCGATGTTATTTTAATACATATACATTAAGTATAATTATTCTATTCTTAAACTACTGAATCGGTGTAATATGATACAGAGCAGCAATACCATAACCATCGGTACAATCTGCCGGAGGGATGTTCAAACCGTCACCCTGCTCAGGGAAACCAGTCCATACTGATTCATTAACAGCGTGGAACTTGTCAGGTCTGTACATAAGTGAGAAAGAAGGTATATCGGTTAAGTAAATCTTAACTGCTTCTGTGTAGTATTCTTT
>JAAYSQ010000321.1 GCA_012523925.1 Clostridiales bacterium | reverse complement strand
ATCAAAGGACAAATTTTCGACAAAATGATTAAAGGTCAATATGAAAATTATATTGATTTAGAGTCAGACAAAGGAGAGGGTATATTAAGAAGTTTAAAGGAGTTTGATAACTCTTGGCAATATAGTAGCATTGTTTATAATAAAGGTGCCATGTTTGTTCATGAATTAAGGGAGGAGATGGGGGAAGAGAGTTTTTTAAATACATTAAGAGAGTATTTTGAAGCCTATAAATATAAGAACGCTACAACAGAAGATTTTCTTGCCATTTGCCAAAAAAACACAAAAAAGGATTTAACTCCTCTATTTTCACAATGGCTTAATGGAAATTTATAATATTTTTACTAAAAACAGGTTATAATAATCTGGAAATATATAAAAGAACGTAAGTTTGGGGTTGTATAAAGGAGAAGAAGTATTGTATAATGGTAAAGTGAATATTACGAGAATGTTACAAAAATATGAATAAAAAACAAAGATTCTTTAAGATAAAGGGATTACTTTCTTTGAGAGGAGCCGCAAGATGGAGATATACCAAAGGGTTTTAAAGATTTACAAAACTATAAAAAATCAGATCATGCAGCTAATGAAAAAAGAGAAAAGCAATAAAATCTTTACATATACAGCAGTTGGCTTAGTTCTAGCAATTTTAGGAATTGTATTAAACATTAGTATTAATGAGGGACTTAAGGCATACGAGGTGCAGATAGAAGATAAGGTTTTAGCTATTGTACGGGATGAGAAGGAATTTACAGAGGCAATGGAAGCTGTTAAGGTGGAGGTTCAAACCTTGTATGGCCATGAGCTTGCTGTACCAGAAAACATAGAGATTGTAGAAACAAAAGCGAAAAAAGAAGCTTTAACTGATACAAGTACTATAATAAATAATATAAAAAAGCAATTGAATATGAAGGTAAAAGCTGCTGCCATTAAAGTAGATGGGAATTACGTTGCTTATTTAAAGGATGAGGCAACAGCAAACACTCTTTTGGAGGAAATTAAAAATTTATATATATCTGAGGAAAAAAAGTATGAGTATATTGGTTTTAGTGAAAAAGTAACAATAGAAGAAGTAGCGGTAAAAATTAGTGAAATCCGAGGGAAAGAAGAAGTATTTCAATTGATTACTAAGGGTACCGATGAAGAAAAAATCCATGAGGTAGCACCAGGAGAAAGTGCTTGGGTAATAGCTCGGAATTATGATTTGAGGGTAGAGGATATTCAAGCGGCTAATCCTGATATCAATCCAGAACGCCTTCAAATAGGGCAAGAAATAAGCTTAATTGTACCTAAACCCTATGTAACTGTAAGAACTAAGGAATATGTTGAGTTGGTAGAGGCTATTCCTTTTGAAACGGAGTATGAAAGTACGGAAGCTCTTTATAAAGGAGATCAAAAAATCACAGTACAAGGGATAGAGGGAGAAAGAGAAATAAAAGGTTATTTAATCGAAGAAAACGGGGTTTTAGCAGACCGAGAAATTTTAGACGAAAAAATACTTTCAGAGCCTAAAACAAGGGTTATAGCAGAGGGTACTAAGCCGAGGCCGGCAACAGTAGCTACTGGAACCTTTGCTAGCCCAACTAGAGGAAGACTGACATCTGGTTTTGGATCAAGATGGGGACGTAGGCATGAAGGGATAGATATTGCTAATTCTACAGGAACACCTATTAAGGCAGCGGATGCTGGGAAGGTATCCTTTGCAGGCTATAAAGGAAGTTATGGAAATTTAGTAATCATTAACCATGAAAACGGATATCAAACCTATTATGCACATGCCAGCAAACTTCTTGTTAAAGCTGGTACCAGGGTATACAAAGGACAGGAAATAGCCAAAGTAGGAAGTACCGGAAGAAGTACAGGGCCTCATCT
>JAAYSQ010000234.1 GCA_012523925.1 Clostridiales bacterium | reverse complement strand
ATCTTTTTTGACGGACTTTCCGAGCGTGAAGTCGGGGCGAGGTTGGGCATAACCCAGAGCGTTGTAAACAAACGCAAAGCCAGAATCCTAATAAAACTAAGAAAGATAATAGAAAATTCAAATTTTCGCTCTCTTTAAACACAACAATTATACTATGATATATACAATTCTTCTACATGCTTTTTTACCTATGTAATATACCGTAATGTCTAAACACCACATTTTTATCACAATATAGCCCTTTAGTCAGTCTTCACTTTTTGATCTTTTGGACACGATGACCAAAAGATAATAGAATTATAACCGTACTAAACTTTGCGTTTAGCCAGTAAACAGCCAACTAAACTTTACGTCGGTTGCTGTATTCTGTTATAACCTCTATAATATGAACCAGAAAAAAGAAAGGAGTACTTGATTATGGATGCCAAAAAATTCGGAACATTCATCGCATCCTTGCGAAAAGAAAATAATATGACACAAGCTGACTTAGCAAAAAAACTGCAAGTAACCGATAAGGCTATTAGTAAATGGGAACGTGGGTTGGGATTTCCTGATATAAATTCTATTGAACCATTAGCAGATGCTTTAGGTGTAAGTATACTGGAAATTATGCGTTCTGAAAAACTAGATGAATCGGTAATAACACAAGATACTATCTCCGCTGCTTTGACCGATACCTTTGAACTTGTAAAGCTCCAACGTAAAGCAGAACGTAAATCTATCGCCAAAATTATTGGGATTGTTGCTTCTATTTTATTTTTGATTTTTTTGATTGATGGAATGGGATGGCTCATCTTTGTAATGACATATTTTCCTGTTATTTGTCTCTTGGGCAGTTTAACCCTCATATTCTATGGTATATGGCGAAAGCGAAATAAACTTCCTTGTTTGCAGACTTTTGTTCTTGCCATCATACTATTATTAGTCCCTATTGCTTTTGTTATTTTTCTCTTCTTAATCGGAGCTTTAGGGCTAGGTCCGGTGCCAACTTAACCATAAAACAAAGAAGCGAAGCTATATCGGCCTCGCTTCTTCTTAATTTACGCTGTTAATCTTTCATACTTCTCTTCCGGAGTAAGTTCAGTATCATTAAGGATGCCCGAAAACATTTCATATCTCTCTGTATCATCCTCAAACTCATCACTGTACCAGAACTTTTCCGAAGCATTTCTTCTTAGGATTTCCCATAAATAATATACGGAAACTCCCTCTCCCTCCTCAAAGCTCTTGCCGGATAATATTTCAACCCCCTTCTCAAGTTTGATAATACCCTCCGTCACTTTGATTAAATCAATGTAATCCCTTTTGTCCATACACACCTCATGTTATTTCTCTACTCGTATAATCTTGGTTCTATTCATTTCTTTCTTCTGCAACCAAGGAACAATCGCATTGGAGAATATACCAAGTTCCAAAAACACTGCAATCGCAAGAATAACTACCTTGAGCAAAATTCGTATGAAGTTATTTCCAATGCCATCCACTAATGCCCAAAACATTGCAGTAAGCATAATCACACTTGCAACGCATGGAACCGCTGCTATTATCGGCAACATACTTAATACCACATATCCTATTACAAAAATTCCACAAAGTAAAAGAGTCATCCAAAAGTTTGCATCCGGGAAAAGTTTCTGATGCATGGGAATACTCCATACCACTGCCGGAATAATGTTGATTAAAGGCAGACCATAATTCTTCTGATACTTCTCGGTCTCCTTCGTCTGTACTATGTATGTTGCCATATCTGCTCCTCCTAAATTTTTATCGTCCTCTATGTGCTCTTCTTGTTTGCTCTTTCCAGTTATCATCGCACCTTTGCAAGTAATCCTCAATCGTCCCGGAACACTCCGCTTTGATAGGGTTGACATCTATCAGAACACCATT
>JAAYSQ010000233.1 GCA_012523925.1 Clostridiales bacterium | reverse complement strand
GCATTAAACAACACCCCCTATTTGATCCACGTGGGAAAGAGGTAGTAACCCACATGATTGATCGTTTCAATGGTATATCAAAATACCATTATACAATTTATGTCTTCATGTGAATATATCAAAATTTATTGATCTAATATCGTTGAATTACATGCATCTAATTCCGCTTGAACGTCAGCACCATCCCATATATTTGCACTTGCTGAGTTCATAGCTTCCCAATAAGCACCCATCTGTGGAATGGAAGGCATCGGGAATGCATAGTCAAGCTGTTTTAAGAAGCCTGCGATATAAGGACTTTCTACAGCAATATCAATGGATGGTAAGGTTCCTGTGATATCAAAACGCAGTTTCTGCATTTCTTCACTTAGTAGGAACTCACCAAATAACGCTGCTTCTGCAGGATAATCAGAGTATGCAGATACAAACATTGCTCTTGTTCCTGAGAAGGAAGCAACTGGCGTATCATTTCCAGGAAGACTTGGTAATGGAGCTACACCAAAATCAATTCCAGCCTCTTCAAAAGGAGCCACATTCCATAATCCTGTAATGTACATTGCAACATTTCCACTGGAGAAGGCTGCATCACAAATGGATGTTGTTAAATCGGCAGCCGGAATATCTAAGATGCTTCTTAAGTCTTGGAAAAATTTCATACCTTCTACGCTGGCTGTGGAGTTAATATTCGTATTTGTCGTATCGGTACCATTTGGTCCAAATAAACGGTTGTTATCACTGGTCGTAAAGATAATGGAATAATAGCCATTTCCAACGTCCATCATAAAACCATATTTGCCACTGTTTTCAGCATTAAAGGTTTCAGCGAAACTAACCACTTCTTCCCAAGTTGTAGGAACCTGATCTTCACTGATAAGAGCTTTGTTATAGAATAAGGCATATGTTTCTGCCGATACTGGATATCCATACATGGTTCCGTCATAGCTAAGTGCAGTACTACAAGTTCCTAATACAGAATTTGCAATTGTGTCTGCATTAGAAGTAGCCATTACATGCCCACCGGATACCAGTTCTCCTAATTTATCATGAGGAGCTGCAAACAAATCCGGTCCCACCCCTGCAGGTCCATCCAATGCAATCTGTGTTGCAGAATCGCCTAACTCAACATTTACATATTCGATTGTAATATTTGGATATTTAGCGGTAAATGCTTCCCCCGCCTGCTTGATAAAATCATCCGATCCACCGGTAGATTCCCAAACCGTTAAAGTAACTGGTTCTGAAGTTATTTCATTGCCATTATCGGCTGCATCATTAGAAGCTTCATTTGCATCCTCATTCTTATCTGTCTTGTTTTCTGTTGTCGTCTTCTGTGAAGCCTCCTTAGGTTCCTCTTTACTACAAGCTGTAAACATGGTCCCCACTAGTAACATTGCCATAAGTATTGCGAAAAGTTTTCTTTTCATAATTCTCCTCCTTGCATTTTTTATTTCCAGCTCACATCAATCCCATTTATTAAAGCATAGTGTGTTCACATTCCTACTCTGCTCAGCAAGTAACATCTGGAGTATCTCTTATCCGATGTTAGATCGCTTACTATACAAGGATCTATGTGAGTCAACTGGTTGATTTTTTAAGTACAATTTCATAATTCACCAGAGACTTGTGACTAGATTCCTCACCAGATATTATTCCGATAAGCTTTTTCCCCGCTGTAATCCCCAATTCCTTTCCATTTATCTTAATTGCTGTAATCGGTGGATTATGGGTTTCTAATAAGCTGCTATTATAGAAAGATGCAACTTTCATCATATCAGGAACCTTTATCTGCTTTTCTTCCAAATGTGCTAGAACTCTGGAACATATAAAATCATCTGCACAAATAATACATTCAACATTCTTATCTAAAATGGCATTTACTGCTTGTTGTATTAAAACAATATTATTTAGGTCTAGAAAAACCAAATCGCTATCCGTATACTGTCCTAAATCCTGGAAAGCCTTACGAAATCCCTCATAGCGACTACGATTAACAACGATGTTTTGATTACCTACAAGTAAGGCTATACGCTCGGTACCGGATTTAAGAAGTATGTTAGTCAATTCACAACATCCCGTTGTATGGTCACTATCAATCTGAATAATTTCCTCATCCTCACTGGATCCAATTAATACAAAGGGTATTCCCACTTCTTTAAGATACTTCGCTGATAAATCATTTACCATGGATCTTGTTAAAACAACCCCATCTACCTTCTGGTTATTAATTAATCTCTTAAGCAATGTAATATCATCATCAGTTACCGTAGTAACAACAACATCGTAATCTAAACCCGCTGCCGATTCGCAGACACCCATTAAACAAGACTGGAAAAAGGGAATTTCAACAAGATTTGCATCTGCCGGAAGAATTACACCAATATTGTAGGTTTTGGATTGCGCTAAACCTCTGGCAATCACATTAGGCCTATAATTATGTAATTTAATATATTCATGCACTTTTCGCCTCGTCTCGGCACTAACTCTACCCTTACCGGAGATTGCTCTGGATATGGTTGTCTTAGATAGATTTAATTCCTTTGCAATATCACCAATTGTTATATTCTTTGATGTACTCCGTTTGTTTATATCATACATGATATACTCCTTTTTACTTTGCGCAATCGGTTGTTCATATATATAACATAACACTTCATTTATCTGTTGTCAATATATATATTCATCATTTAACTATAATTATTTTTGTACATTTTTCACAATATATTTTTAATGTCGACCAAAACACCCTTGAATAATGCGCAATCGATTGCGCATTGCAAAATTCGACACCTACATTTACTTTTTTCCGGCGTATGCAAGGCTATGAAAACTCGGAGTTATATAGTATATAGTAAATAGAAAATAGCAAACAGCATATACCTTTAGTGCATAACTATAATTTATAACTTTAGCGCATAACTTAAATTAAATAGAATTTAATATAACTGACAGATTAAAAAACCTTAGGTTTCTATTTTCACAGCAATATATAAAAAGCTGTATAAGAATAGAAACCTAAGGTAATCTATATATAATCGAAATAAATTCTATTTAGATTTATGAATCCTATTTACAAGTCATAGAGGATAAATATGTGTGAATAATTAAAAGCATCGCTTATTTTTGTCTTTTGGACAATTCTCACTTTTAGTGCACTGGTAGCATATCTCATTAGTTAGCACCTTATCATCAAAGTATTCGCGGAGATTGGACAATGTAGTCTCTGCTATATTGTGCAGTGCTTCCTCCGTAAAGAATGCCTGATGGGATGTAACTAGAACATTTGGCATAGATATCAGCCTAGATAAAACATCGTCCTGTATAATAGCATAGGACATATCCTCATAAAACAACTCTGTCTCCTCTTCATATACATCCAGGCAGGCTCCGCCAATTTTCTCATCTTTAATGGCATTCAATAAATCCTCAGTATTAATCAGCGCACCTCTGGAGGTATTTATAATATAAACTCCTTTTTTCATTAGCTTAATTGTTTTTTTATTTATCATATGGAAGCTATCTTTCGTCAATGGGCAATGAAGGGAAATAATATCAGATTCTTTACATAGTTCCTCTAAACTCACATATTGAATATCCGAATCTTCAATCGGAAATGGATCATAAGCCAATATATTCATTCCAAAGCCTTTGCAGATGTCCATAAATACGCGTCCAATTTTACCTGTCCCTACAACTCCAACGGTCTTTCCATATAAATCAAACCCCATTAACCCATTTAGACTAAAGTTGAACTCTCTTGTTCTAGAATATGCACGGTGAATCTTACGGTTTAAGGTAAGTAATAGGGCTATCGCATGCTCAGCTACTGCATAGGGGGAATATGCTGGAACACGAACAACATGGATCTTACCATAGGCAGCTTTGAAATCGATGTTATTATAACCTGCACTGCGCATTGCTAAAATGCGAACACCGCAATCATAGAGGGTATCAATCGTTTCCTTATCAATAATATCATTCACAAATGCAACCACAGCTTCGAAGCCTTTTGCCATAAATGCCGTTTTACTGCCAAGTTTTGTTTCAAAATACTCAATTTCCAAACCAAATTGATTTTTCATTTGATCAAAGAAAATTTTATCATAGGGTTTCGTATCAAAAAAACAGACTTTATTCATGTGCCTTAGCCTCCTTTTCTTATTAAGGTACCATAGGAAAGATAATTATTAGAAATCTAATAAATGCCTAACATTTAGTTGTCCCCACCCTTGCTTTTTCCAATGCTGCCCAAGATCCACAGCACTTTCTCGTAATCTAAGCTTTACCTCTCGATTCGTAAGTTTTGGATAGGCAGACAATAGTAATGCTATCGCCCCTGAAACCACTGGTGTTGCCATAGAGGTACCACTTTTAATGGTGTACATCATTGGAGAAGCTGCTGCTCCCAGACGACTATTCCTACCTCTGCCGGTAAAGCGACTGATATTGCATGAAATAATATTGGAGCCTGGCGCTACAATGTCAGGTTTTTTGATGCAATATGGGGTTGGACCACGACCTGAATAATCCTTTGTTCGACTTCCAAACACTTCTACAGCCACATTATCATCGGATGAACCCACGGTAATCACTTTTCGGCTAATTCCTGGTGTTGAAATTGACATAGGACCTGGACCGTTGTTTCCTGCTGCAACCACCACCACAATACCATTATCCCATACAGCATTCACTCCTTGTACAAGAAGCGAGTTTTCATCCATATTCTCCTTTGCAGTTGTACCTACGGAGATATTGACCACCCTAATATTATATTTGTAACGATTATCAATAATCCACTGCAAACCTGCTAATACATCTGATATATTACCGTCACCTCGGTGATCCAATACCTTAATACCAATCATGTTGCAACCCGGAGCCACACCGACATACTTTCCCTTCGAAGAATATCCATTTCCACCGATAATCCCTGAGACATGCGTCCCATGACCATTATCATCGTAGGGATCAGCACGTTTATTAATAAAATCCTTAAAAGCAACCACTCGATTTATGTCTTCGACAAAGTCTTTATGCAGACTGATACCTGTATCAACTACTGCAACACCTATGCCTTTTCCTGTAATGCCCTGTTCATGAGCCCAAGTGCTTTCAATAATTTCATTAACGCGATTCATTTGGGCCGTAATATGCGTATCCATTTCTACGCTGATCAACCCATCCAAGGATTTAATCGCTTCAAGCTTTGCCTCCTCAATCTCTATTACATAAGCATCTATCATTGGAAGCTTATATTTAATATGTCCGAGGTTTTCCAGACTATGCTGTCTTTTTTCATATTCCTTGCAATGGATAATTACCTGAACCTTATTTTGTTTTTCCTCCATACCTCAGCTCCATAACCTTTTGTATTATCCTATTCTGACAGCTTTACCAATATACACAATGAAGCTTTTGTAATAATATTGTTGCCACACTCATAATACCATATTTTTCAAATTATAGTTGTATCCTGGGATACATATATTAAAGTAGCTGTGTTTTGTAAAAATTCGTCAGACATAGACGCTTTTTAGCTTTGATACAAGCCATTTTAGGACAAATTCTATCGCTACTCTACATAAATTGTTCTAATTATTTTTTAAAATAGGAAATCAGTCAAGCTATTCATCATATGATACAGTGTAATTATTATTAGGAGGAATTATAATGAGTGATTTAGCAGCAACACATTGCGACAGAGGCAGAGGAAACGATTGCAGTTGGATTTTAATTCTTATTCTCTTATTATGCTGCTGTGGTAATGGCAATGGTGGATTGTTTGGTGGCCGCGATGGCTGTGACGATGGTTTCTTAGGAGGAAGAGATGATTGTACATGGATTATTTTCTTAATCATCATCCTTTGCTGCTGTTGTGGTGGAAACAGCTTCTTCTAGAATTACGCAGCTCAAGAAAACAAATTCCTTGACAAAAAAGAGTTGGCAAATGCCAACTCTTTTTTGTTATTCTTTATTTTTTTCTTTTTTGCCTCCGAAGTCTCTCATAGCAGTCCCGATCTATTTCATAGATTGTATTATCTTCAATTATTAAATCGTCATCCTTTCTTAAATT
>JAAYSQ010000232.1 GCA_012523925.1 Clostridiales bacterium | reverse complement strand
TCGCTTATGATTGGTCTAATTGCAGGCAGTATAGCAACCTTGATTGGTCTAACCTTTGGTCTTCTGTCGGGTTATCTGGGGGGACTTGTTGATGATTTCATAATGTTTATCACTAATTTATTTACAGTAATCCCAGGTTTCATTCTTCTGATCTTAATTTCCTATGGTATCGGTCAGGAGCAAAGAGGTGCTACGACGGTTGCTATAGTAATTGGTGTAACCTCATGGACTTGGACAGCGAGGTCAGTGCGTTCCCAGGTTATTTCTCTACGTAACCGTGACCATGTAAATTTGAGTAAATTATCTGGTCATAGTTTAGCAAGAATTATATTAACCGATATCCTTCCATACATCGCTTCCTATGTAATTATGGCTTTGATATTACAGATTTCTACTGCAATTTTATCAGAAGCACAGCTATCTATGATAGGTCTGGGACCAAAGACAACAGAAGTACCAACGCTAGGTCTTATGATGAACTGGGCAATGCTTTATTCTGCTCATACTCATGGATATTGGTGGGCGTATTTTCCTGTCCTTCTGATTATTGCATTGATATCATTCTCACTGAACTTAATGAATACCGGTCTTGATCAGGTGTTCAACCCAACATTGAGAGATTAGGAGGTCGGTTATGGGTAAGAAAATACTTGAGGTCAAAGACCTCACTACAAAATATATTACAAGATTTAGAGAGGACGTATATGCTGTTGATCATGTATCCCTATCCATAGTGGAAGGTAAATCACTTGGTATCGCAGGTGAATCCGGTTGTGGTAAATCAACCTTGGCTTTAAGTCTGATGGGCTACTATTTTCCTCCGCTGCATTACACCAGCGGTGACATCATAATTGACGGACAAAATATCTCCAAAATGGATCCAGATACAATTCGTAAAAATATATTGGGTACTGAGATTGCCTACATACCTCAGTCCGCTATGAATGCACTCAACCCAACGCAAAAGATTATTCGTTTTATCGAGGATGTCGTTCATGCGCATAATCCGAAAGTATCTAAAAAAGATATCTATGATATGGCTAAAAAGCGATTTGAAGAACTTGGTTTACCTTCGAATGTTCTTGGAAAGCATGCAGTAGAATTATCGGGTGGTATGAAACAGAGAACTGTTATAGCAATTTCGACCATTCTATCTCCGAAGGTATTGATTGCGGATGAGCCTTCTAGCGCATTGGATGTAACTAGTCAAAAGATGGTTATTAAAATGTTACGTAATCTTATGGATAAAGGGTATATTAAGTCGATGATATTCATTACCCATGAACTTCCGCTTCTCTACAATGTTACAGACGATATTATGGTAATGTACGCAGGTCAAATTGTAGAAAAAGGTACAGCAAAAGAAATGGTATTCGATCCTATCCACCCATATTCTAAGGGACTTATGGGATCAATCATTGTACCAGAAGAGGGAACCCGTGATGTTAAATTGACAGCGATTCCAGGAACGCCTCCGAACTTAAAAAAACCACCATCAGGTTGTCGATTTGCAGAAAGATGTAAATATGCAACGAATGAATGTAAACTAAGTGCCGTTGAACTTAAAGATTTTGGAAATGGACGCAGTTACCGCTGTCTAATTGAAGTCGAGAAACTGAGGGAGGTATATAAAAATGAGCATTAATAATCATGATATTAGACCCTTATGTTTAAGCGGAAGAGGAGTTACTAAAGTATTTGGCATAGGTGATAAGAAGACAGTTGCGGTTGATCACGTGGATTTTGATTTTCGTGAGGGAGAACTGGTTTCTATCGTAGGCGAATCAGGTAGCGGAAAGACAACTCTGGCTAAAATGCTTCTCGGACTCATTAGCGTTACGGAAGGAGAGATTTTCTATCAAGGTAAACCACGGGATATTAGATCTCGTAAAAAGAAAAAGGAGTATTGGAAGAATATTCAGGCAATATTCCAGGATCCATTCTCATCATTTAATGTGTTTACAAAGATAGATACGGTACTTTTAGACTGTATTCATATGCGTGGGGGTAAACATCTTCCAAAGGAGAAAAAGGTTGAAATGATGGCCGAGGCCTGCAGTTTTGTCAATCTTAAATATGAGGAGATGACCAATAAGTACCCCTTTGAGCTTTCCGGTGGTCAGATGCAGCGACTAATGATAGCTAGAATTTTCCTACTGAAACCCAAAATACTTCTAGCAGATGAGCCAACATCTATGATTGATGCTTGCTCTCGTGCCACCATATTGGATATGTTAATGAATCTACGTAATGAAATAGGTATGACAATCATTTTTATCACCCATGATATTGGTCTTGCTTATTACATATCCGATTCCGTTTATATAATGGAGAAAGGTAAAATTGTTGAAAGTGGCACTGCTGATGAAGTGATTCTTAACTCAAAAGCTGATTATACCAAACGTTTGATTAGTGATGTTCCTAAGATATATGAGGAATGGGATCTTTCAACGGTTTGATTGAAGAGAGCATGTGATTATTATCCAACGGAGACACGTTCTCACTTGGTTGTCGCTCATAGCGGTAGATAAGGTTGTGGCAGATATTTTAGATAAATATCTGCCACAACCTAACTACCGATGGCGACAAACAGTCTCCTTATGGAAGAATAATCGCATGCTCTTTCTTTAGGAATTGAAGTGATAAACGTGCTAGTTTGTGGTTGGGCGTCCATTTTGTGTTAATGAAGTTTATCGCATGCTCTTCTTTTAGGTTTTGATGAAATAAATTAATTATTATGGTGAAGGTGCGGATTTTAATGCACCTTGTTTTTTATTAATAGGGAGATATTTGACTTTTAGTTTAATGAAATTGGACAAAATAATAGATTATTTATAGTAGTTATGATAATATTTACAAGAGTGAATTCAGTTTATTTAAAATTGTATTGCTCGTAAAATATAAACGAAAAAGAGGAAGTATGTCTAATGATCTATTACTTATTTGATGTAAACAATGGTTACATATCATTTATCGGAATTATTTTTGCATTTGCAATTACTTGCATATTTTTGTACAGTTTAGGCAAATTATTACCAAAGGATATGGGAAGAGATTTCGCACACGACGGTAAATTATCGGCTGGGAAGCCAAGAGGTGCAGGTTTTCTATTTATTATAACTTTTATTATATCCACAATCTTATTCATTCCGATTAATCGAGAAATTATCGTATATTTAATCTATACGGCAGCAGCTATGATAACCGGTTTTCTGGATGACTGTTCTAAAACACCTTGGGGAGAATATAAGAAGGGACTTTTGGATTTGATAATTGCAATCGCTCTTGCGGTTTCCTACTTGTCCTTTAACACGAATGTTATTGATTTGGAGCCTTTTGGAATTCATTTAACGATACATCCTGTTATCTTTGTGATTTTGGCAGTAATTTTAATATGGGGATCCATCAATGTTACTAATTGTTCCGATGGTGTGGATGGATTATCAGGCCTATTAACTATTGTTACTCTAGTGACGATTGTTACTATATATAGAATGAAGGGAGTCGATTCCGACTTTGCCTATTTAATCTTATTATTATGTATGTGTATACTAGCCTATCTCTGGTATAATATTACTCCAAGTATTATGATAATGGGTGATGCAGGATCGAGGGCGATGGGGATCTTTATAGCAATTGCTATTTTAAAAACGAACAGTCCTTTTCTATATATACCAGTTGCCTTTATGTTAATACTCGATGGTGGATTAGGGTTGGTTAAAGTGTTTTTGTTAAGATTTTTGAAGATACGTATTTTGACTAAAGTTAGAACACCACTTCATGATCATGTAAGAAAAATATGGGGATGGTCCAATACGCAGGTGGTATTTCGCTTTGCAACGATACAGCTATTAATTTCAATTGCTGTTGTATATATGATGATAATGACATATGGAAAATAATTAGGAGTAAAATATATAATTTTAGTTAGTATTTGTTTTGAGATTTAACTTTAGTGAGGATTTTATATGGTTATAGGAGTAATTAAAATTAAAATTCATATTCCTTGGTCGCATTCATTAAAAGAAAAACGGATGGTTGTGAAGAGTTTATCAGCGAAAATTCGCAATAAATTCAATGTATCCATTGCTGAAGTGGAGGATCAAGATATTCACCAAATTATTGTTCTTGGAATCGCATGTGTAGCAGGGGATAATTCTCATGCTGATAGTATTCTTGATAATGTTATTAATTTTGTTGAGAGTAATACAGAAGGTGAAGTAATAAAAGTGGAACGTGAAGTTATATAAGATGATTGAATTGCTCCAGGCTACCTATAAATTTATTGGATTATAAGATTATATGAATACAAGTTTGACTTAGGCGAGTGGGCAACAATGATTTATATAAATATGGCAATGAACAAGGAACAAAAGATAAAGGAGGATGCCAGAATGAAAGAGTATTCGCTGTTAGAGATTAATCATTTAAAGGTACATGGAAGAACCACAGGAAACCTTTCACCACTAACCCTATTCTGGACTGGTAGCGCAATTGAACTAAATGTTAAGGGTACAGAACTCTGGATAGAGTTCGAAGCGGATTATGATATGTATGAACCATGGATTACGATATTAGTTAACGGAGTACCCGTGAGTAGACAGATGATGATAAAAGGTCGATATTGGGTACCCATATTTCGTGGTATGAATGCGGACGTGGTTAAGAATATTCGAGTTGTAAGGGATGTTCAGGCTATGAGCGGAGATCCTAGCTGTTCTTTACGGATACATGCAGTGAAATGTGATGGGGAATTTGTACCGGTTCCTGAAAAGCCATATAAAATAGAGTTTATCGGGGACAGTATTAGCTCAGGAGAAGGCGCGATTGGTGCAAAGTCTGAAGAAGACTGGATTTCCATGTGGTTTAGTGCAGTACATAATTATTGTGCAATAGTTGCTGATGGATTGAACGCTGACTATAGAATTCTATCGCAGAGTGGTTGGGGAGTACTCACAAGTTGGGATAATAATCCTCACTTTAATCTTCCGGAAAACTACGAGAAAGTCTGCGGAGTACTTACCGGAGAAAAGAATGAGGCATTGGGAGCTTTTCAGGAAAATGATTTCGCTTCCTGGCAGCCGGATGTCATAGTTGTGAACCTGGGAACGAATGATGCCGGAGCTTTTTATTCACCGGAATGGAAAGATGAGGTTACCGGAAAAACTTATAAACAGCGCCTCAACGAGGATGGAAGCTTCCATCAAGAAGATTTGAATGCATTTGAAGATGCAGTAGCAAAGTTTCTGTTTAAATTACGCAAGAATAATCCCAATGCACATATTATTTGGGCTTATGGAATGTTGGATATTCCATTGATGCCTGCTATTTACCGTGCGGTGGATTCCTATATTAGCAAAGCAAAGGACAGGAAGGTGAGTGTATTTCAACTTCCCATTACAACCGAAGAAACAGTAGGTGCAAGATATCATCCAGGTAGATTAGCACATGAAAAAGCAGGGAAAGAATTGACTCATTATATCAAACAACTACTGCATCAGGGCTAGTACCATGCATGGGATTAAGGTTCTGCATTGGCATAAGTTAGTTAGAGTTTTAATAGGATATTAATGATAATTTTATTTTTATGCTGACAATCTCAAGGATATTTGGTATACTGGGTAAAATAAATTTATTATTAAATGTGACTATAATATATACATAAAATTTTACTAATTAGCTAAGATAAATTAAACACGGAGGGAAATGTATGATAAACAGTGTCGTGATAGGTGTCTCAGGAGGTTCTGCTTCTGGGAAGACCACCGTTGCTAATCGCTTAAAAGAAATTTGTAAAGACAGTGTTGAATTACTAAGCCATGATTTTTATTATAAACCACATGACGATTTGCCAATGGAAGAAAGGGCAAAATTAAATTATGATCATCCAAATGCATTTGATACGGAGAGAATTATCGAAGATATTAAATGTTTGAAGCAAGGGAAAGCAATTGATCGACCTGTTTATTCCTATAACCTTCATACGAGATTACCGGAAACGGTTCGTGTAAACCCAGCTCAGGTAATTATTGTTGAAGGATTTATGATTTTTGAAAACCCTAATCTTAGAGATTTGTTTGATATTAAGGTGTTTGTTGATACTGATGCAGATGAAAGATTAATCCGGAGAATCATAAGAGATGTAAATGAAAGGGGAAGAACCTTAGAATCAGTTATTGATCAATACACCAATACCGTAAAGCCTATGCATGAACAATTTGTTGAACCTTATAAGAAATATGCAGATATTATTATTCCACGTGGCGGACTAAACGATGTTGCAATTGATATGCTGACGCATCGTATTCGAGCTATTTCTTTGGAAAATTAAAAATATAAGCATTTGATATATATGATAACATCTTGACAAAATTCATTACTTTAATTATACTAAATAAAAATCAAAGGCTGTGAAGAGAAGAGTAATCTTTTATGAAGCTAACAGAGAGCTCAGT
>JAAYSQ010000231.1 GCA_012523925.1 Clostridiales bacterium | reverse complement strand
GCCATATTCATACACCTCCGTGTGTTACATCAACAATACTAATCTAATACGAATTTGATGCCATCCTTGACTTTTCTACTATTCGTATTCTTATCTAATAGTAATATCGGTTTACTTCTCAAAAAAGTTTATATTTTATATTAATAAGATTGTAAATAATATTAAATTATTATAAAAAGTAGGATTTCAACCCGCTTCTAAGAAACTACCACCATACAGCTTCATAAAATCGGTGATTGAAATCCCTAAAAAGTAAAACATCATTCGCAAACATATTTATTGAAATAACTTCTTCAGTATTTCATCATTTATCGTAGCTTCCGCTGCTTCCTTGTTCGACTCCTGTATCTGTACATAGATTTCCTTACGATGTATTGGAATTGATTTCGGTGCATTAATACCTAGCTTAACTTGATCCCCTTTTACTTCCAATACAGTAATTTCAATGTTATTACCGATCATAATGGATTCATTAACTTTTCTTGATAGGGCTAACATTTATTCGCCCTCCTTTGCTTCCTTAAGTGTTTGCAATATATCATAGAAATAATATTTTACCTCATAATCCTGATTTTCCACTATAATCTGCGTACCTTTCTTGGTTTCTGCATTAATGATAAATGGTGCTTTTAGATTGGCAGAAATTTTTGTAATATCAGTGGGAACAGTTACACTAACTAAGACAACCAAATCTTCTTCTGTCATTTCACCAAGTGGCTTTAGTAGTTCATCTTCTACCTCAGGATTGTAGTCCTCTTTTATAATAAAAGGACTCATAACCGGTATTGCAAGAGATGGTTCTTCCAAGCTTTGTAACCAGGAGATACCTGGTTTCTTACCATCCTCATTATCATATAGAATAGTATACTTTTTTAAATCTTCAAATCCTAATATACCATTCTCAAATATAATGATTTTATTCTCATCTAAATCAACTTCTCCAAAATGTTTTGTTTTTACCAGCATATTTATACCTTTCTTTAGATATTCTCTTATACCCATCTATCATTAAATGTTGATACGTCCTAATTTGCACTTATCCAGTTAAACCAACTTGATTTTTAAATGTGTTTATAGAATTAATGTTCTAACGCAAGAAATCAAGTAAAGTATTCTTCACAACTCTGGATGCTGCATTCAAGGATGCATTATATACAACTTCCGCAGAACCAAATTTAATAATCGTTTCCACCATATCCGCACCCTCATTATTAGATAGTAATTCCTTTAAGTCAACTTTTTGACTGGCTAGTCTGCTTTCTGTTAATTGCAACCGTACGTATCTACTTCCAAGGTCTGCTAATGCCGCGTTTACTTGATCCTGTCCCACGGATGAAGTCGTATTCCCTTTTTCAAATGCTTCCTGCATAACTTCTTTCTTTAATTCCAACTCGGTATCAAGCTGTCCTAACAGTTTCTCATATTTTTTCCTATCAGCCTCAGGTAAGTTGCTATCTTTTAAACGTTCCTTAACTTGTGCTATCTTCTCTTCTGTAGCAATGACATCGTTGACCGCATTCAATATCTCATCAATGTCTCTACCAATCTTATGGGTAATTGCTTCCGCAGCCTCGGTATTAACTGTAAGTTTTTGATTATAATTGATTTCATATTGAATTTCTTGTTTGTTTTCCGGCCTAGTATATATGATTTTCTCTGGTTTATCAGGATCAGTCAATTCACAGTCAAAATAATGCTCTGGTTTTAATTCTCCTTCTTTAAAACTGTCCTTTGTATAAGTAATATCAATCTGATTAGCATTTTTTAATTCTTCATATGCGTTTGTACCCAATATTAATTCGCCTGTTTCAGGGATATAATGAATTACATCTGCCTCTGGCTCATACGGACTATTATCTGTATCTGTAATTGATACTGTCTTTATAGAAATATGAGATGGTAAATCCTCTGGGGCATCTCCATCTTCTATTGACTTAATATAAGTAATATTTGGTGAAGCATCTCCAGCTAAAGAGTCATAGGACAACTGAATTCTTCGATATTCCACTAATCTCGGTGCGGCATTTAAATCTCCATCTATATCT
>JAAYSQ010000230.1 GCA_012523925.1 Clostridiales bacterium | reverse complement strand
ATGAGGATTTCTTCACATAGGGTTTTCCTTGCATGAGGATTTAGCAGGCGGGCTTGATAAATCCTCACGCTCGTATGGACTATCTGCTTATTCAGATAGTGGATTTGCTTTCATGTGATTTACTAGTTCTTCTACAGTGGTAAATGCTATACTGGTAACCGTATCTGCACATCCATAATAAATTGCGATTCGCCCAGTATCCGCATCGAAAAGGGATGCACATGGGAATGTAACATTCGGCACATCACCAACACATTCGTATAATTCTTGTGGACCAAGAATATAATCCTTTGATCTAAGAAGAACCTTCCAAGGCTCATTTAAGTCAGTTAAAGCACAACCCATTCGATAAACAAAGCCATTGCAAGTATTAATAACACCATGATAAATTATCAGCCAGCCTTCACTGGTTTCAATTGGAATTGGGCCTGGTCCTATCTTGGTTGACTGCCATGCAGATTCATCCCCTTTTATAGTTCCCATTACAAATCTATGATGTCCCCAATATTCCATATCAGGACTCTGGCTATAGAAGATATCACCAAACGGTGTATGACCAGTATCACTTGGTCTACTAAGCATTGCATATTTACCATTAATTTTTCTTGGGAATAATACACCATTTCTGTTATAAGGAAGGAATGCATTCTCTATTTGAATAAATTTCTTAAAGTCAAAAGTATAGGCAATACCGATAGTTGGTCCATGGTAACCATTGCACCATGTAATATAATATCGATCCTCGATAAAACATACACGGGGATCGTAGCGATATTCTCTTTTTAGAATTTCCTCATTTGCACCTTCAAATTGAATCGGTGTTTCGTTGATGGTCCAGTTTATACCATCATCACTGAAACCAGCAAAAATATCCATACTTATAGATTTGCTATCACACCGGAACACTCCGGCATATTTGCCCTCAATAGGAATGACTGCACTATTAAAAACACTATTCGATCTTTGAATAGCATTCCTTCCTATAATTGGATTATTACTGTAGCGCCAAACAGGTTCTCTATACCCTTTAGGTTTATCTTGCCAAGGTATATTAGGTAATGAATTTCCAATGATTTTTATTGCCATAATCTTCCTCCAATAATAATATATAACATTACGGAGAATTTGTAAATTCCCCGTAATGTTATTAGTTTACTGATTGAAATGTTCATTAATCTGATTCTGTGCTTCTTCCATAATTTTGTTGAAACCAGATGCCTCCAGTTCAGCAGTTACGGTATCTATTAATTTTTCCGGATCTCTTGCACCAGTGAGTACCTCACTTCTATACTTATTCCACACTTCACGGCAGTTTGCCAATTCGTTCTGGATGTTTGTTTTATCTAAGTCAAAACCTAATAGAACAGAACCTGTTGCTTTTTCGTTTAATTCTGCAACTTCGTCCCATTGGTTGAACTCTTCATCAGCCAACTGTGATACATTAAAGAATGTTCCTTGCGTATAACCAGCCATTGACCAGTCGCTGTTCAATTTCTCAACCTTTCCGTCTTCTGTATAATTGAAGTTTTCGCCTTCAAGACCATAGTAGAAAGCATCTCTCACGTAGGAATCAGTATTTAATAGTTGCAAGAATTCAAGGGCTTTTTCTGGGTTCTTTGAACCAGAATATATCGCATTTAAGGAACCACGAACCGTACTGTTAGATACCAAAGGTTCTGTATACTGAATAGCCACTGCTTCAACACCCATGTTAGGACCCCAGGTTGTCTTCGCTGCTGATGACCATCCCTGCGCCGTAAATAATATTCTATAGGAAGGAAGCTCAGCTAAAGTAGGTGCATCTGGGTTGATGATACCTTCCTTGTACCAGGCATGGAGCAACTTAAGATCTTCCATAACCTCATCTTCTTTAAGAACGTTAACAACAGTACGGGTCTCATCGTCAAATCTAACACCAAGAGGCTCTAATTCTGATCCCATGGCATCATATTGACTTAGAACAACACCTGCACCCTGCTTGTCTAATACGAAAGGAGCTTTGCCTTCACCATCTTTAATTCTCTTTAAATCATCTGTCAGACTATGCAATGTATTCTTTTCTTCAATATCAACCTGATATTTATCAGCTATCGCTTTATCCCATACAAGGTACTGCGTCATAGAGGAATCTTTATAAGTAGGAACGGAATAGATTTTACCATTAACCTTTACAGCCTCCCAATATTCCTCAGGGATATAATCATAAAGTTCGGGAGCGCTGGTCTGAACCAAATCTGAAATATCATAGTAAGCACCTAAACTAACTTCACTAAGATATCTTCCTGCATCAGTAAATAGAATATCAAAATACTCGCCGGAGTTAACAATAACACTTCTTCGGTTATCCCAATCGCCCCAAGAAACAATTTCAACATCAATGTTTACACCAATCTTATCTACAAGGTAATTATCGATGTTTTCCTTCCATGCAGCATAGTTATTTGGCATACCATTTCCAACCATTACCCACTTCAGAGTTACAACCTCATCTTCCGTAGTATTATCTCCTGTATTGTTCGTATTATCGTTATTATTTGGTTGCTCATTATCTTTGTTGCCACATCCTGCAGCAAGAGCACCAAGCATAACGACTAATAGCAGTAATGCAAAAAGTTTCTTTCTCATAATTCCCTCCTGTATCTCTTGATTTTGTATAAAAATCATGCATTGCATGCTTTTATAGATATAAATATTAAAATCATTGACCTTCCCAATAATTTTAATTATTTGAGCATTGGATTAGCCAATAATTATTAATTCTTCAATCACAATTAACCTTTTACAGCACCAATCGTTAAACCAGTAACAAAGTACTTTTGAAAAAATGGATATGCGCAAGCAATTGGCAATACTATAACGACAGCAATAGCCATACGCACTGATTCTGTTGGCATTTGGCTTACATACTGCTGAATTGAAAGGCCCGCAGATGGATTATTGGCAAGATATTCGATGTTCTTCTGAATATTGTTAAGTAAAGCCTGCAATGAAGTCAATTTTGAATTTGTGATATAGAGAGAGGACTGAAACCAGTCATTCCAAAAAGCAAATGTAAGGAATAGCCCAATCGTCGCAAAAACTGGCTTTGAAATTGGTACAACAATTCTTGCAAATATGTTTAATTGACTTGCCCCGTCAATCTTGGCAGACTCAATGATTGAATCTGGCACCGTAGTTTTAAAAAATGTTTTTGTAATTACTACATTAAACGAGGAAACCAACAATGGTAGTATCAAAGCCCATAAGGTGTTCTTCAATCGAAGTAT
>JAAYSQ010000229.1 GCA_012523925.1 Clostridiales bacterium | reverse complement strand
GATATCAATACAATAAATCCATAGGAGAAGACGGATATAATCAATATAATATTACGATTAGCCTGCAAAGCCTCTGCTTGATTAAATATATGGATTGATGTCATATCAGCCTCGTGCAGAATATTTTTAATATCCTCCTCGGATTTGTTAGGATTATCTGATGCAAAATACATGTTTAATCCGTACCATTGATCCCCCAGATTAGCAAATGCTGTTTCACGAATTTGTTCATTTATTATTAGTATTACAGATCCACTGGCTGTATAATCCATTACACCAAATGGTGCTGTTTCTACAAAAGCTCCAACGGCAATATCCATGATCTTCTGAGTTTGTTCTTCATAGTAGTTATATAACGAAATAGATTGAAGAGATCCTTCTTTTAAAAGGTTTGAGTTAATATACCTTTGTTCTATTGGATCATAATAATGCTGCTTGTCAATCACGATTCCAACTGGAACTTCCGGATTACTATAATCTTGCGGATCCAATCCTAGTTCCTCTACATAGGCATTAAAAGTTTTCTGATCTACACTATAAATCGATACTGCTGCCTGAATTTCTTCTCCATCTGTTCTCTGTTCCCACTGGATCCTTTGCTTATAATAGTTTTCCTCAACCTGTTCCTTTGCAAGATCCACGTAACCATGCGTACCTCTAACAGTGGAACCCTGCTTGATATCTTCAAGAGCAAGAATTTCGTTCAGGACGCCCCCCACCTTATCTTCCATCTCTGGTGTTACCATAGAATCGTTGAAATATACGGATAAATCATATTCTGTATTCTCATATACATTAACTACACTATCCTTTAGATACATGGCAAAGGAAGATGCCGCAATAAATAATACGACACTAATAAATAAAGAAATAACCGTACTCCGGTAACGTCTTCTGTTTCTTTTAAAGTTCTTTAAAGCAAGATCTCCTTCCATACCGAATAGTTTACGGGTAAGCTTGAGGGTTTTCACCTGCTTTGCTTTCAGTTTTATATCTTCGGTTTGCCTTATAGCATCCATAGCCGATGCTTTCTTGCTCCTTCTTGCAGGAATATAAGCAGAAATCAGTATGGTGATTAATGCTACAACTACTGATATGATAACGGAAGGAACAGATACCGTTAACACCAATTCAACTTGACTGTTACCTCCGAATAAACTCACCAATTGCTCTCTTAGTAGGTAAAGTGTTAATCCTATTCCCGCTATCCCTGAGCCAATGCCGATTGGTATTCCAATTCCTGCAATCACAAGAGATTCAAAAAATACCGAGTTCATTCGTTGCTTGGCTGTAGCACCAACACTGGAAAGAAGTCCAAATTGTTTTCTTCTTTCACTAACAGATATAGCAAATGAATTATAAATCAGAGTAATGGATCCTATCATAATCAGGCCAATCAGTATTGTGCCCAAACTATATAATACTCGATTAAAATTATTGTCATTACTTATTCCCATATAGCGAAGATATTCGTTATTAAAATCAAATCTTTTATAACCATGTTTATTCGCTATGGTTTCTGTGATTTGAAATACGTCTTTGGAGTGTTTTGTCCGATAATATACACTGATTAGATCATCATCTGTCAGTTGGTCCATATTGATTGTTGTAAAAATGGTATAGGCTGGTGATGAAAAATCTTCCAAGGTATAAGAGCTACGTTTGCAAATACCTACTACAGTAAAGTTTCTTATTTTCGTAGTTATGAGAGACTCCTCAGCGGTCCCATCCTCAGTTAAATTGAAGGGATCCCTATCAGTTAGTACCGTACCATCCTCTAGCAAGCGCTGCCCCACCTCAAGCGTCAAGGTGTCACCAATCTTATACTCGACGCCACCATTGGTTAAGATATGCTCAGAAAGCACTACTTCATTCTCATTCTGCGGCAACCTTCCCTCAATAAGTCGTATTGGCATATGTTTAAAAGCCTGTTTCTCCATTTCCATAATCCGAAGATATGGCTTATAAAGATTATTATTACCCTTAAGGTAAGCATAACCATCCGTTCTTACTGCCAGGACATCCTCTAATTCTTCTTCCTCAAGAAGGGATTGATAATCTATCGAAGTAACATTTTCAAATACAGCATGCCAATCCCCTTCGTTGTAAATGGTATAATTAACGGCATAGGCCTGCAAGCTAGATATTAATGTTGTAACTGCAGTAATCATTGCTGCAGACAGGATTACTCCAATAATGGTTACAATTGTTCTTGTTCTATTTTTAAGTAAGCTTTTTAAAGTAATTCTGTTCATTACATTCATTATCGTATCACCTCATCTTTTGCAATTTTACCATCCTCAATGCTAATGATACGATCAGCTTGCAATGCAATTTTTTCATCGTGGGTAATCAAGATTAAAGTCTGATTATACTTTTTATTGTATAGCTTTAGTAAGCTAATAATTTCTTCACTATTCTTGCTGTCAAGATTTCCAGTTGGTTCATCAGCCAAGACGATTGCTGGATTATTCACAAGGGCTCTGCCGATGGATACCCTTTGCTGTTGACCACCGGATAACTGGTTGGGCAGATGACTCACTCGATCTTTCACTCCCAATACGGTTAAAAGTTCATTTAAGGTTTGTTGATCTACAGTTCTATTATCCAATAATAAGGGCAATGTTATATTTTCTTCTACATTAAGAACCGGAATCAAGTTATAAAATTGATAGATAAGTCCAATATGCCTTCTTCGAAAGATTGCAAGTTTTGACTCATCCAATTGATAAATATCCGTCCCATCAATAAATACCTTCCCCGATGTTGGTCGGTCCACACCGCCAAGCATATGAAGAAGGGTTGATTTACCAGATCCGGATGGCCCAATTACTGCAATGAACTCACCCTTATTCACTGTAAATGAGACACCATCCAAAGCGGTAACAGCAGTATCTCCCTTACCATAAACTTTTGTTAGATTTTCTACTCGTAATATCTCCATTTATATACCATATCCTTTCTCTGTTACTTCTTATATGCGTAAGTTCTTCTATCTACCCGAAAGTAAGGTCATCTTAATAGATGATATACGAATAGTTTACCTTGTTGTGGTGACTATACGGTGACTTTTTAAGTGACAATTCTGTCATTTAATCATAAAGCTGGATTATTTCTATAATTACGATTTTAAAATTATTTTACTTTAGGTTGTATCATTTAATCCTATGATCGATTTAAAATCGATTGAAATCATACGACAGATTTATACAATCGTATCGCAAACCTAGTCCCTTCCCCTTCCTTACTACTAACCAGAATATCCCCATTTTGAATACGAAGTATACTATAAGACATAGCTAGTCCAATTCCCACACTGTCTGGAGAGGCATTTTTACCACGATAGAACCTGGTGAAAATATGAGGCAGATCTTCCTTAGGAATTCCTTCTCCATTATCACTAATAATAATCTCAGAATATAGCGGATTATATTTTGCCTCAACCTGTATGTGTCCACCAGAGGGAGTATGTTCCATACAATTCTTAAGAAGATTAATCAATGCCTCACTTGTCCACTTAATATCACAAGTGATAATTTCCTTATTGGCATCTACCGTACAATTTATCCCTTTAAGCTCCATTGGAATCAACAATGGTTCCAATGCCTTATCGATCAACCTTCGAGCTTCTATTCTTTCCCTCTTCATACTTACCACACCGGCATCCAGCCTGGACATCTTAAGAAGAGAGGATACCAACCATTCTATTCTCTCCAGTTGCGTATGTATCTGGGAGGTAAACTGCTGCCGTTTCTCTTGTGATAACTGCTGGTCTTGCAGTAAATCAACCATAACCATCATGGAGGTTAAGGGAGTTCTCAGTTGGTGGGATATATCCGCCATCTGATTCGACAGGAGATGTTTTTCATTTTTTAACTGTTCATTATATTCGGACAGCATTAAAGTAACCTTATAAATCTCACTTTTTAAGATACTTAATTCTCCCTCTTCATTATCTCTGATATCCAAGGAATACTCTCCAGAACTAATTCTTCTCAAATATTCAGATAATTTTGATATCTGCTCATGCCTTTTCTTAGTGTAGAGAAAGAATACTATGGACAGAGACAGGGCCGTAATCATAACTAGAATTCCAGCCCAAGGTCGCAGTAGAAAACCCAAAATCGTCATTACCGCCGAGAAGAATACGATAAGAATTGAAATATATTTAAATTCTTTATTTCTTAGTAAAAACATTAGAAACTACCTTTCATTTTTTAATACCTTAATAAGGATTATATGGTCATATTTTATTTGTGGAAAATGATAAGGATAATATTATTATAGTTGAGAGATTACAGGTTATATCTTTAATTGATTTGATAGCCAAATCCTCGAATGGTTTTAATAATTACTGGCTTTTGTGGATCGTCCTCTATTTTTTCTCGTAGCCTCTTAATATACACAGTCAATGTATTGTCATTTACAAAATCCCCATCCACATCCCATATTCCTTCCAACAATTGATTCCTTGATACAACGCGTCCTTCATTATTAATCAGCGTAAGTAATAACCGATATTCCAATGCTGTCAGAAATATATCTTGCCCATTTTTCATAACCTTTCCATCTGTGATATTCACCGTGACATTCCCATACTGAATGATATCTCCCGATACCTGCTTAGCCGAACGACGCAAAACGCTACGGATGCGGGATTGCAGTTCACGGATACGAAATGGTTTTGTTATATAGTCATCCGCACCTATGTCAAGACCCATAACTACACTTCCCTCATCATCCCTTGCCGTAAGGAAAATCACCGGAGTATCCCCAAGCTCTTTTAGTTTCTTACATATATCAAATCCATTTCCATCTGGCAATGAAATATCAAGCAAAGCTAAATCATAGGTCTCCGAAGCAATACTTGCCATGGCAGAAGCAACACTATTACAGATGGTAACTTGATAATTTTCCTGCTGCAAGGAATACTCTAGACCCATAGCAATGGCAAGGTCATCCTCAACCAATAATAGTTTCCTATTATTTTTATTTTTGCCTAATTCATACATGGTAACACCTTTTTCATATTTATTGTCGTCTATAATAAGCTATTAAGAACAATCGATAACATGTTTAAATCATTTGCAACAATTTCTAAAAGACCAATCGCATTCGCCCCATATTATCACTTAATAGCCTTTGTTTCGTAACATTATACTATTGTGAAATATTACATGCAACTACCATATGTTATATGTTTCCTCCTAATTATACTATTATCAATATCTATTTGAAAATGTTTATACTAGAATTCCCATAGTTGAGCAAAGAAAAAGTGTTGTCGCACAAGTCTTAAATATGATGTGCCCCCTATATGTTAGATTTTTTGGTCTAACATATAGGGGGCAATTCAATAACCTCTGTTACAGAGCATCTTTTTTATTTATTAAAATATATTTTTAAAGTTTAAGATTTGTTTTTGAATAATAAACATTTATTGAAGCATTAATTTCTCCAATTCCAATGGTTCTATATATTTACCGTCCTTATAGGCTCTCATATTACCTCCGGATATCTCATCAATAAGGACAATTTGCTTATCCTGACCGACACGTCCGAATTCAAGTTTGATATCATATAATTCAATATTCTTCTTTGCTAATTCCTCTTTTACCACATTCGATATCTTAATCGTTAGATTCTTCAAGGTTGCATATTCTTCTTTCGTTAAAATACCAAGCATAGCTAAAGCATCTTCACTTATCGGCGGATCCTGGCGCTCATCATCCTTAAGCGTTACTTCAACAAAAGCATCAAGAGATTGCCCCTCCTTGGCATACATACCATAGCGACGTAAAAAGCTTCCAACTGCTCTGTAACGGCAGATCACCTCAAGACCGTTGCCAAAGGCACTGGCAGGCTTTACCGTCATGGTAGCTTCATCAATATCTGCATCGATATAGTGAGTGGGAATTCCTTGTTCCATTAGTTTTTCAAAGAACATTTTTGTTAATTTAAGTCCAGATTTTCCAATTCCCTCAATTTTTAATCCTACTGTATTTGCCCCCGGATCAAACTTACCATCCTCACCGGTTACATCATCCTTAAATTTTAATAAATAATTTCCATTCTCCAATGAATAGACATCTTTTGTTTTACCAGTATAGACAAGCTTCATATGTTCCCTCTTTCCTTGTATTAGAAGTATTACAGTTATTATGCATCACTTTGAATAAAACTTATTATAATTATAAACATTTGTCAATATTATTTGCTATCATAAATTTTACTGTCAATTATTAGTACAACTTATCCCATATTAAACAAATTATAATTCAATTTACAACTCTTAGCTGTTGTTTTTTAATGACAATAATGGTAATATTAGTTATATAAAGACATATTGTGTTTTTATTTGGTATGTTTTCTTCTATTATGTCATTTTAATGAACTATTATAATGAAACTAAGGGGGCTTATCAATGTTAGATTCATCTAAAAAGAAAGGAAAAAAACTTGACTTCAACATTCGTTCATTGATCATGCTAATAACTATCGGAGTTTTGTTTTTTTTCCTATTACTATTCCTACTCTACATCACCAATAAAGGGATTCTTAATGCACTACTTCCCTTTGCGATGATTTTGGTAACAGCAATGCTTGCCACTCAATTTGTTTTACTTTTACGTTTTTTTAATGCCATTAAGTTAATCGACCAAAATGCAAACCAACTTTCTAAAGGTAATTTAAATATCAGCGATGTTCTAGCCAACCGTACCCAGGGACTCGAAACCTTAACCATAGCTTTTAATGATATGAAACGTAATCTCTTAGACTTTATTGAGAATACCAAGAGTAATGTTATCGTTTTAACGGACGCAGTTGATAAGGTTATGAAAAGTATTGATATGAGTTTAAAAGGAAACGAGCAAATCGCTTCGAACATGTCCGTGACTTCGGAAAAAGCCCATAGTCAGCTACATATTGTGAAAGATACCTTAGATAGTATTAATGAAATGAAGGATCGCGTTAATAGTATCACTTCCTCCCTTGAAAATATCGAGAACTTTGTTGAAGATACAGTGGAAAAGACCAAAGCTGGCACCGATCATTTGGATAAATATATAGAGCAAATGGATGTAATTTCATCCGATCTTGGTGAAGCAACTGATTTTATCTCAACATTAAATGATGATCTTAAGGAGATAGATCAATTTGGTAAATTGATTATGAACATTACCGAGCAGCTTAAATTACTATCCCTAAACTCTGCTGTCGAGGCTGCAAGAGCCGGTGAGGCAGGAAAAGGTTTTGCTGTTGTGGCACAAGAGATGAATAAACTATCCGCTGCAACCAGAGATAGTATTGGTCAGATCAATAATTTTATACAAAATATTATGTCAAGTAATGAAAAGGTTAGCGTCAGTATTGGATCTGTTTTTGAAAGTTTCAACCTTAGTAAAGATATCTTTCAGTCTGTTAAAGATTCCTTTGAAACTATTAATAAGAATGCCAATATACTTAATGATGATATGAAAAAGGTATATGTGGAAGCTAAGGATATCAGTGATAAAACCCATGTTATTTATGATCAGGGTAATATACTTCATGACGCTTCCAATGAAATATCCTCTATTACCCAAGATGTTGCAGCTGTTACTCAAGAGCAATTGGCAGAAAATGAGGAAATCAATTCTCAGATACTTTCACTACAGAACATGCTATCCAGTATTGAATCACTTTTGAAGAGATATAAAACGGCTGTAACTCCAGTATCTGAGACCAGTGCCAAACCCCTTAAATTCGTAATGATGAGTCCAATGGATCATCCTTTCTGGCGTTCTGTAAGACAGGGGGCACTATACGCTGAGAATGAATTAAAAGACAAGAATGCCACTATCGAATACATAGGATTTGAGCAAATGGATAACACAGCTTTTGCTGATACTTTAAAAGAGAAAATAGAGCAAGGTTGTGATGGTTTAATCCTTCCTGGCATTATATCAGGCATAGAAGAACAGATATCTCTTGCAAATCGCAAGAACATTCCAGTGATTTCATTTAACTGCGACTTCACTCCAGGAATTAAGCGTCTATCATACTTTGGTCCTGATGTTGAAGAAAGTGCCAGAATTGCGGGAGAGATACTGGCTAGTGCCATGGAGGGTGAAGGACAATTTGCATTCCTCAGCGGAGATATCACAAACCCAATTAACCGCTTAAGAAGAGATACGATAATGTCCTCTATAAAGAAATACAAAGACATTTCTTTAGCAACTGAAATTGAAGTAAATGAAGATGATGGATACGTCTATAAAAATATTAGGGATATCCTACAGAAATTTTATAAACTTAAAATGATTGTCATCATCAGTGGAGGTGTTTCCTCTGCAGCCAAAGCAATTCAGCAGTCGGATCGTGTTGGTAGCACCAAGATAATATGCTTTGACTATGATGACGAAATAATTGATTTAATAAGAAAAGGGGTTGTTCATGCCGCCTTAGGACAAGATCCCTTTGGACAGGGCCATGATCCAATTATTCACCTTTATAACCATATTGTTGCCGGAGAAACACCAGAGGATGTTAACCATACCCGTACAGAAATACTAGATATTAATAATGTCGGATGATTTATGACAAAAACGGAACCCATTTGATCATCGCTATACTGATGACTAAATGGGTTCCATTTTATTTATAATTTAGCATACCATTCTTTTAAGACCTCTTCCGCCTTCTTCATATGGATGTCAAACCCTTTATTTTCCTTTGCCTCCTCTATCGTATCGTAGACTTCTACGCTCCAATCCCACCAGAAGGCTCCAGCAAACCATTCCTCATCATGGAAAGCTGTTAAGCAGGAATCATAGAAGTTGGCCTGTTCTTCCTCACTTCGTTCAAATTCTTTATGGGTGAAATCCCAAGGCATCATAGCACAACCTTTTGCACTTCTGCAGCCGATTTCCATGAAGATGATTTCCTTACCAAGACGCTCGCTAAGACGTTTCATATCCTGACCAACTTTATTCCAGGCCGCTAGCATATTCTCCTTTGAATCACCAGGAACTTTACCAACTCGGAAATAAGCACTAGTTCCAATATAATCCAAGGCATCGAACCATTTTACCTCTTCCTCTCTACCATGATTGGTGTTATAAACCAATGGCCCTGAGTAAATCGTTCGAATTTTCTTTATCAGAGCTCGCCAATGCTCTTCCATATGTTCCGTTCCACTCATCTCACAACCAATACATAGCATTTCGCAGCCGGTATCCTCAGCAATTTCCGCGTAATGGCAAAGGAACGCACTATAAAACTCAAACCATTGATCCCAGTAGCGATCATTACCCATCATATCACTATCTGGAAATTGAATATATGCTCTCCACATCCCATCGGAGCAGTTAATTACTGGCTTTAAGCAGACCTTAATCCCCTTTTCATGGGCTCGATTAATTGCAAAGATAATATCCTTATCTGTAACCGTATGACGATAATCAAAATAAATCTCAGTCGACGAGAAAGTCTTCTGCATAACCGGGAATGCAAGACACATCCAATTGATACCCACATCATAAAGCTTATCCTGGGAACGAATTGCTTTCTCTGTGCGATAATCCCCCCGTTTGCCTCCCCATCCGTAGGTAAAGCCTTTTATCCACATAAACATCTCCCCTTTCTTTGCTTTTGTAAGATTTTATTAAGTCATTTAGCCAAATAAAGTACATCCCATCTCCTTAAGGTTTCTAATCCTCTTATGAATAACCTCCTCAGAGCATTTAAAATACCGGGAAAGACAAGGGATGCAAAGATAATCCTTTGCACCCCTATTCACAAGTCTTAGATAGATTGCAATTTCATCCCGCTCCAACTTTTTATTACATTGTTTACAATATTGATTTCCATTCATTTAAACCTTCACCAATGTAGCACGAAATACTTTGCAATGATGGGGTTCCAATTTACATGTATAATTCTCAGTAAATACACCAACATCCTCATGCTCCCATAAATCTCTAAACTTAAGTCCATATCCAGAGGACCTGGTAAGACCCATATCCCAGAACTGTATCGATCCTTCTCCTACCGAATCACCCATGTTAAAGAAACCAATTCCAAAAGATCCGTCCGACATTGGCTTAACATAAATTTTAACATCTACATTGTTCCATTGTTCCATACTGTAAGATTGACGCCCTTCTGGATCTTGATTCAAGGCAATAACCTCTTTATTTAACAAGATTTCTTTTGTTTTATCGTTCATATTGCGGATATCACAACCAATCATCAATGGAGAATTCATCATTGCCCAGAGGGAAAAATGGGTTTTGTATTCTTCATCAGTACATCCGCCAAGTGCAACATTTCCTTTGCCGTACATACCTACAACTAGCATATCGATATCATTATAGCAATAGGTTCCACTATAGCATTCCTTACCCCACTGGCTCAATGCGATATTCTTTATGGATTCCCAATTGTCCTGTATATCACCCGTTGAGCGATATATATGGGCACCTGTTGACCGTATCCACTTGTAAGAATCATCATTTCCCCAATTACATGCTGAGAACAGAATATCTCTACCGGAATTTCTTAAGGCCATTCCCATTCGCTTGTAAAGAATATGCCCTGGAATGTTGTGGGGCTTATAGCAGTAGTCGTATTTGAGATAATCGACTCCCCATTCGGCAAATGTTTTTGCATCCACAAATTCATGTTCCAAACTGGAAGGATGCCCAGCACAGGTCATAGTACCAGCACAGGAATACATTCCGAATTTCAACCCCTTAGAGTGAACATAATCTGCTACTGCCTTCATTCCATTGGGGAATTTATCCGCATCTGGAACCAAAAGTCCATCTTTGCTACGCTTTTTTTCAGACCAGCAGTCATCAATCACCAGATAGTTATATCCAGCATCCAGCAGCCCTAAGTCCTGCCACATATCTGCTGTTTCCTTTATTAAATCCTCGGATATTTGCCATCCAAAGGTATTCCATGAGTTCCATCCCATGGGCGGTGTCTGTGCTATCATATTTTACCTCGTTTCTGCGTTGCTTTGTGTCATCTTCCGTACAAAACATAGTTTCTTTGCGACTTGTACATTCACAAGATTGTGTCGCAACGCAGACACAATCTTGCTTGTAGCTTGTCTTATATGTTATGAAAAAGTCTTCTTTCCGTCTTGTTTCTTTATATATGGTCTTGTAACATTTTTAATCATGGGCTAGATTATACCGATACTTTTATCGTCTTCTGTAGCGCCATCATGTTCCTTCACAAAAGCAACCGCCTCGTCAACCGTGGTAAATGCCATACCAACATAACTATCAGCAGCACCGTAGTAGATTGCAATTCTGCCTGTATCAGCATCGGTAAGAGCAGCACAAGGGAAGACTACATTGGCTACAAAACCTCTCTCCTCGTACCATTCCTCAGGAGTAAGTACGAAGCTGTTTGCCCTATATTTCACAATCGAAGGATTATCTATATCTAGAATGCAAGCTCCCATGCTGTATACATATCCGTTACAGGTACCGGTAACACCATGATAGAACATCAACCAACCTTCGCTTGTTTCTATTGGAGCAGCACCGCCACCAATCTTAAGCGATTGCCACCACTCACTACCGCGAGACATTACATGTCTATGTTTGCCCCAGAAAGTCATATCAGGGCTCTCACTTAGGAATATATCTCCAAATGGTGTATGTCCACTATCACTAGGTCTTGATAGTAGAACAAAGTTACCATTAATCTTTCTCGGGAATAATACGCCATTGCGATTAAATGGAAGGAATGGATTATCGATACGAACAAACTTTTTAAAGTCTTTTGTCTTAGCCATTCCTAAGGCTGCACCATAGAAATCCGTACACCAAATTATGTAATAGGTATCTTCTATCTTAATAAGTCGTGGATCGTATGCATAGCGGGGCATAAATGGCTCGCCCTTCTCATTGACAAATGGTATCTTCTCTGGTTCATACTCCCAATTTATCCCATCCTTACTATAGCCTAGATATAGATGGGGAACACCATCAATTTGCTCCGCACGAAATACGCCGATAAACTCTCCCTTATAAGGAATAACTGCACTGTTAAAAATTCTTGCTACACCAGGAAGAGGATTTCTTTTAATAATTGGATTTTCTGAATATCTCCACACTGGACCTGCACAATCTTTTGGCTTATCCTGCCAAGGAATATTTGGTAAACTTTCACCTATTATCTTTACTTTACTCATCTTTAATCTCCTTTAATTAT
>JAAYSQ010000228.1 GCA_012523925.1 Clostridiales bacterium | reverse complement strand
TCGCAAGCTTTTATTAACCACAATACATAACTAAAGTCTCATAAGGTTTTTGCTTGATGATGTTACTATTGACACTAAATATTCTCCCTTAAAAATGTTTGAATTTCCTCGCATGCCACATCTTCATCGATACCATCAAAGATCAGATGCATCTCGTCGCCTTTTTTTAAAGCCAAGCTCATTACCCCAAGGATACTTTTCCCGTCCACCTCTTTCGTACCACTTTTAATCTTAATCCGACAATCGAATTTGCTGGCAGTACTGACAAGTAATCCAGCTGGGCGCGCATGGAGTCCAACTTCATCTGTGATAACATAGCGTAATTCTTTCACGTGTTCACCCACCCCCTCTCATTCTTTCGTGACCTACTTTGCAATTTGCATAATTACATCCAACTCTTCCGCCTTTTTACCAGTAATGGTCTCAACCTTTGAATAAGTAGCGGAATTACAGATAACTACAGGAGTAATAAGGTCATAGCCAGCTTCTTTAATTCTATCCATATCAAATTCTAGAATAAGATCTCCGGCTTTTACCTTGTCTCCATCTTTTACATAGGATTTGTAATATTCCCCTTTTAAATTGACTGTATCCAATCCTACATGAATTAGTATCTCCACTCCTTGATCGGACACAATCGTACAGGCATGCTTTGTTATAAACATGGTGGCTATTGTACCATCTACTGGTGCAACTACCCTGCCAGTCTCTGGCCATATTGCAATGCCTTCTCCTAATAATTTATCGCGGAAAGTAATATCACTAACTTCGGTTATATCTCGAATTTCTCCCTTGATGGGTGATAGGATAATCATTCCGTCATCTTCATTTTTACCAAACATTCCTTTTAATCTCTTTAGCATCTTACACCTCATTTCCGCGCTGTGTTCTGCGCATACTAAGTCTGAACAATTATTCGTCGCACATGGATTGCTAATAAAGATATCTCTTCCTGAGCAATCGGATGTCCTAGTCGTTCTTCTAGAAATCTGGCAATCAGCTTGCTACACTGGTATTCTTGCGGATACATATTTTTAATAGTTTTGTTAAATTCCACATCCAACACATCGAACTGGTTCTTTTTTAAAATTCTCTGCACCATTAGTTTTAGATGGGTTACAAAACGTTCATAACTTAAGGAAAGCTCATCTAATTCGATTTGAAATTCTTTTTTAACAATATTAAGAACTTCTGGCATCAATTTTGTAAAATTAATCGTCTCGTTCATGTTCGAATCATATTCGGCATTTACGATATGTAATGCAATAGAGGCAGCTTCATCAATCGGTAGTTTTATACCAAGTTCTTTATTGATTAATGCTACGGAATACTCTCCAATTAAGTA
Organism: Clostridiales bacterium; assembly: GCA_012523925.1. Classification (GTDB taxonomy): domain Bacteria; phylum Bacillota; class Clostridia; order Lachnospirales; family Lachnospiraceae; genus Mobilitalea. The sequence continues at coordinate 2,694 of JAAYSQ010000228.1, read as the reverse complement.
TTCTTTGCGGTAAAGACTCTGTACTTCCCAGAGCAATGGATTGTCAAATAGCATCCCCTTATTATACCGTTCAATCGCAAAGTTAATATGATCGGTCAGGGTAATATATATATTCTGGTTAATCTTTTTGTTCAGCACCATGTTAGCATAGGAAATAATCTCGTTGGATACCTTAATGTGCTCCATCGGAAGGTTTACCAGTAATTCCTTAAAACGATCCAACTCGCTTTGATTATCTAGGTAGAAAATTTTCTCAACCATGCTATTATCTATCTTACCTCTTTTAGCATGAAAGCCGATTCCCTTACCCATAATAACAACTTCTCTACCATTGGGATCCAAGGCACTTATTACATTATTATTGATAATCTGTTGCACATTCATCTTTATCTCCTTAACTGAATAAAAAAAACCAAAATTTATGAAATGACAAAAGATCTCATAAATTTTGGTTTTGCCTGCATCACCAGTAACAATCCGTTTTACAATATTATATTATCAAATATCCCCATAAATGTCAAATACATTTCTAGATATTTATTGATTTCTACCAAATAAATATTTACCAGATTTTTAATTACTATTAATTACTGATCTTATTATACCAATATAGGTATTTATGATATTTTTCTTCATACACTTGCGCCTTAGATAAATCTGGTTGCAGTATCTTACCTTGCTCAAAGGGAAAGTGCCTAGCACTTGGAATTACTCCTAGGTAATCCATTGCAAGAATAACCGCTCCCATTAGGGATGATTGCAGAAAACTTGGTATCTCCATCTCTGCTCCAAAGATATCTACACACATCTGCGTCCAGAACTTTGAATGTAGGATACCACCGGATAAGAGTATCTTCTTCGGCTTTCCATTAAGCTCACATAACACCTTATAATTCTGGTATACATTAAAGAGGATTCCTTCTTGGATCGCTTGGTACATATGTGCCTTCCTATGAAATGGTTCAATAGCTAAGAAGGCACCCCTCTTATCACTATCCCATCCTGGTGAGCGTTCTCCAAAGAGAAAGGGAAGGAATACTGGAGTCTCAAGATCATGTCGACCATACTTTTCTATTTCTTTATAATCCAGATTATAAAAATAATCATTAAACCAATCGGTGCAATTACAAGACCCACTAGTTGCTGCTCCACTCAACCATTTGGTCGGTGATAGGTAGCACCAGGTACTTGGCTCCTTTGGTATCTTGGGACTTTCTACCGATAATCGAATTGCAGCGCTGGTTCCAACGGAGAAGGTCATCGCCCCTTCTTCTAAAGCTCCTGCACCCACCTGATTGAGAGCTCCATCGGCACAGGCTGGTATAACCGGGATACCCGCTTTTAGTCCAAGAAGTTTAGCCCCTTCCTCACTTAAGGGTGCTGCATCCTTATAGGTTACCACTTGGCATAATTGATCTTCAGTGATTCCGATCTCTTGTAATCGTTTCGCGTCATATTTCTTATCCTTTATATTGAATAATCCGCTCCCAGAAGCCATGCAATCTGTAACGATTCGTTTGCCAGTAAGCCGGTAGGTAATATAGCTTCCCTGCCCGAAGATATAGCAATCTTCTATGGGGTATCCCTGCTCTTTATAATGCAGTAGTTTAAAATAAGGATAGTTGGCAGCAACCAGGCATCCGCTTGTATGATAGAATTCATCCGACCATTTCTTATCTCTGCGGAAGCGATTACTAATATCTGCAGCCCTAGTATCTGCCCAACCAAGAATTCTAGTCTTAGGTTTCATATCTTTATCACATAGTAGTAAACTATGCCATATTCCGCTAAGTGCAATTGCATCTACATCTCGCCCTTCACAGATCTGTCTACCAAGGTGGATCGTTTCCATAAAGATACCATCCGCATCCTGCGTAATAGTATCATTAACTTCTGGTGAATACTCCTTTGTCACCAGCTGGCTAGCCTTGCTTTCGGTATCGTAAAGCATTGCTTTGGCAGATGTTGTACTAGATTCTAGCGCTAATATTAACATTCCCATTCTCCATTTCTTAGTGTCTTTTGAAATAATCTCTGGATTAAAATCATACAGCGTCCTTGTCTATCAGATCGTGCGCACAGTTATAGTTTTTCCAGTGCAGAAAATACTCCACTCCCTAAGATCTCCTTCCAGAAGGGATATTTCAACTTCATTTTCCTTAAAGCTAACTGATCCCATAATACCAGGGAGGCATAATGGCAAGGTCAAACCATCCCGGAGCGGTGAGAAAGACAAGGTGCGTGCTTCACGATCTACAACAAGTCCCAGCATAGCAATCAACGTAGTCCAGCTGGACATAGGACGGGTGTAATGATGCCCGCATTCCCAGTGATCCCAGAAATAGCCTAAACGCATTTGATTCTTGTGGACACTGGTGATAACAGAATCCGCAATCTCCGGCAGTCCTACCGAAAGTGCCAGTGCAGAAAACAGATAGCTGATCCCAGTCCAAACTGAATCCGCCTGACAGTTATGATAGGTATGGATAGTCGTGGGTGTTCCCTCTGGACAGCTGGCATTGATCAGTCCGTTGTCCGGATCGAAGTTGTGTGTATATATGGTGCGGACCACGTCCCGAACCCGGCTGTCGGGTAGATTACCACCTAAGCCCATCATTCGTAGGAACCATTCCCCGTCTAGCTGATCAGTCATGAGAGAACCGTCCACGGCATCATCGCTAACCCAGAGCTGGT
>JAAYSQ010000005.1 GCA_012523925.1 Clostridiales bacterium | reverse complement strand
TCTATATCCGGTAACAGATATTATCGAGACCTACGTATACCGTGCAACGATGAATGATTTCAACTTTGCCACTGCAAGTGCAGTAGGGCTTTATCAATCTGTATTTGGATTCTTTCTAGTTTTGATTTGTAATAAAGTAGTTAAAAAAATAGAAGCAGATTATTCATTATTTTAGGAAGGGGGCATTGTGATGAAAGAAAAAGAAATAACTAAAACAAAAAAGAATAACGCAAATAGTATAAAGTTAGATATTTCCGATAAAATCGTACGAGGATTTGGGTATACATTTATTACTTGCTTTGCCCTAGCTTGCTTGTTTCCTTTTTTGCTAATTATATCAACGTCTTTTAGTACGGAAGATTTAATTAGGAGAACTGGTTTTACGATTATTCCAAAAGGATTTACAACTTATTCTTATGGGCTGATTTTTAGAAATTATAAACAGATTGTAGGTGCATATGCAGTAACGATTACCATGACCGTATGTGGGACTGCGCTTGGCCTTATTCTGATTGCGATGACTGGATATGCACTACAGAGAAAGGATTTTCCGTTCCGGAATGTCATTAGTTTCTATATTTATTTTACCACCTTATTTCAGGCTGGTTTAGCACCTTTTTATCTGCTAATGACGAATACATATCATCTAAAAGATAACTAACTAGCAGTATTTTTACCACTTTTAATGTCACCTTGGCTAATTATATTAATGAAAAACTTTATAAAATCCATTCCACATGAGATCACTGAGTCAGGCAAAATCGATGGAGCTGGAGATATGAGAATTTTTCTCTCCATAATACTTCCAATGATAAAACCTGCATTGGCAACAATTGGTTTATTCCTAGCTCTTGGGTACTGGAATGAATGGTATTTTTCTTCCCTGTTTTTGAGCGCCCAAGTGGATTATAAACCTCTGCAATATCATTTGTATAATGTAATTAATAAAGTAGCAGCACTAAAGAGTTCTGTTGCAGGCAGCTATATTTCCTTTACTGATTTACCTGAGGAAACCTTAAAAATGGCGACTGCAGTAGTGGCAACTGGTGACAAACCTACGAATGGTCAGACTGAAAAGATGTTAGAGAAATTAAATGATATTCTTACTGAGAAGGTAAATGCTGAGTTGGATATCTACTGGATTGAATGGACCGATTATTTGACAAATTACAATCTGATTTTAGCACAAAATGATGGTAGTGTTAATCTAGTTGGTACAGCAACGGATTGGCTTGATGCATGGCCAAACGTGAAGAAAGGTGCATTTCTTGAGTTAAGCGAAGATATGCTAAAGACCTATGCGCCAAAGACCTGGGAATCTGTATCTCCAGAACATTGGGAAATGTGCAAATACAATGGTGAAATCTACCTTATGCCGGAAGACAATTATGCGCAATGGACAAACCATGGTTTCAGATACCGTATGGACTGGGCTAGGGAAGCTGGACTTACTAACGGTGTGCATTCATGGAAGGAAATGGGAGAATATTTCCAATATATTAAAGATAATAAACCAGGTGTAATTCCTTGGGATGTAGCTGGTAACGGAAGTATATATGTTAATGTGGCTGCTGGATGGATTAGCTCCCATACAAATAATATTTTTATCGAAGGCTTAGAGGTTCCATTATTCTATGGTAATTCAAAGGACGATGCATATACAGTAGTTAGCCCTTTCTATGAAGGAGATGAATTAGTAGAATACGCTAAAACTATGAAAGCTTGGGCAGAAGCAGGATACTGGAGAACAGACGTATTGAACTACTCCGGTGATACATCAGGAGAACTTTTGGCTGGAAATACTGGATCAGATGAACATCATACACAGGGCTGGTATACTGGTACAAGACCAGATATGGATAAAAGACAACCCGGTTCCGAAGTTGAATTCTTCTATTTCGGAGAAGAGACCCAGAACTTAACTGCATTAACCATCACCCATGGTGCAATGGCGATATCATCCGCAAGTAAAAATCCTGAAAGAGCACTAATGGTTTATGATTTACTTCGAAACGATGAAGAATGTTATCGTTTATTTAACTATGGAATCGAAGGGGAACAGTACATTATCACTGAAGATGGAATGATGGACCGTCCAGAAGGATATGATCATGATCTCCATTCAATCCAGACAAACTATTGGTGGGGACGTAACGACGACTTAGAATTAGAAAATGTAACACATTATAACGAAGGTAAAAGAAGAATGTATGAAATATACGATAAGATTGCGATTGATTATCCTTATGGTCAGATCGTATTCGATACCGATAATGTGAAGGCGCAAATGTCGAACCTGTCTGATGTATATAGTACCTATGGACCACGTATGACTTTTGGTAAGGTAGATGATCCAGAAGCTTATGTAGCAGAATTTAGAGAAGCTTTAAAAGCAGCTGGAATTGAAGATGTTATAGCAGAATTACAGGCACAGATGGACGAATTTTATAAGTAAGATTTAACTTATATTATTGTTGTACTTTATGCAAGGGGTGTGATGAAATGCTTCTTTATATACTAAGAAGGATTGAAACACCCCTTATATAGAGTAATCGGTAAGTTTAAGCATGGTTGGATTGCTGCAGCTTACCCAATCTTTATAAATATTATAGTGTTTTTTAACCTATGCTGAAATGAATAAAAAATAGTGTAATGTTTATAAAATTTAAAAACAAAAACATAATTTGAAATACAAAAAAAGAAAGAGGCATGGTGGACATTATGGAGAAAAATCTTAATCATGGTTGGAAATTTTATTATGGTAATCCGGAAGAATCCTATAGAAGTCCGTGGGACAGGGGATATGATGACAGTAGCTGGCAGTCGATACAAGTTCCTCACGATTGGGCGGTGACAATGCCATTTAGTAGAGAACATTCTAGTGGAACCGGTTATCTAGCTGGTGGAACCGGTTGGTATCGTTTGCATTTTCATTTACCAAAAGATTGGGAAGGGAAACATGTTATACTGCAATTTGATGGGGTATACAAATGTAGTCAGGTCTGGTGTAACAGCAACTATCTCGGTAATTGGGCAAATGGATATTTAGGCTTTTCCTTTGACATATCATCCGTTGCACATTATGGAGATGAGGAAAATGTTATAGCGGTTAAGGTAAACCATGAAGATGTTGCAGACTCTAGGTCATACACCGGATCAGGTATAAATAGAAAAGTTCGAGTTTTGATGAAAGAAGCATTACATATTAAAGAAAATGGAGTGTTTTTCCAATCGAACAATGTTGAAGAAACACAGGCAGAAATTACAGTTC
>JAAYSQ010000227.1 GCA_012523925.1 Clostridiales bacterium | reverse complement strand
TTTTCTGACATCGAGTATTCCTCCTTAAATCGTCAAAATAATAGAAAGTATATTATTTCCAATAATATTTTTGTTAACTAAAATTATTATAAATGAAGTAATGGGATATTTCAATGATAAATGTCTAATGAGGACTCTGCTTGCAAGGTTAACATAATAATATTATGTAATATGAAGTGTAAATGCCATTCTCTTAATATGGGAGAGAATGTATTATAATTACAAAAGTTTATTAATTACAAGTATGAAATTTTTATTTGTTTGCAAGAGTAATATTTGGTGTGAATTTACAATATATATGAATAAACAAGCATATTGTAATGATTCGTAAATCTTATCGATTGTAGTTTCCTACTAATAGGGAGGAGGTACACTATGGAAGCCAATGTTGATGATAAAATGATACATCAAATCGAAACAAATTTAACAAATAATATGAATGATAGCTTATTCGAGTCTGGATTATATATTGAGAATATCGATGATAGGAAATCCGATATAGAATATGTGGAACAAGCTGTAAACCAACCTATGAATCAAATACCATCACTTTCGAGAGCGGAATACATTCGTTTGGCAAGAGAAGCGTGTCTGCGACAACTTCATTCGATTCCTGATCAATCTAGAATATATGAGGATTATGGAATGGAGGAAGAACAAGCTACGCAGAATATATCCAATAAGAAAAAACAAAGAGGACTTGGGTTATTTCAGCATGGCAGCAATGCGCATATGCAGACATGGATGGGAAATAAATTAGATGAACATGATAGTCCGCAAGAAATTGCTTCATTTCGAGCTTTAGTTATTAGGACGGTATGTGCAATTGTTATTTTTGTAATAATTTTTGCTATAGATAGGTTGCATATTGAATTCGGTGAGTTTTCAAGTGAGCTTATACGGGATTATGTTACCGGCAATGATACCTTAAAAATGCTTGAGAATCTCCTTGTTACATGGTTAAAATAAAGGATATTAAATGTTTATTTGATTGCATTGAGCTGTAGTATAATGTTATTTCCTTGTATTTAAGAGCAAAAATCTTTATGGAAAGAAAATGTAATAATTGCCTATAGAAACAATAAAATTGGACAACTTACTTTATTTAATAAGGTTCAATTTGATTATTAGGTATATTACTATATTTAAATTCCATATAGAAGTTGCCAATAATACTAAGGAAGTAGTATGTACTACAGCGTTTTTATATAAAAATTGATTAATATATTAGTGAGAAGCAGTAGTTTTATGGCCTTTATTTCTGAGCTGGCTAGAGGGTTTTGTTCGTTGTAATTTCTTTGGCTTTCATGTATAATATCGGTTATATTATAAAAGTCGCAGTATGTTGCTAATGCTTGTTATAATAGGAAGAACTGTGAATTGGTAAAATTAAGAAATATAAATAAATCTATATGGATTGTTTATTGCAATCATTAGATGGATTTTGATACCTACTATAATACAAGCCTTGTATAGGAATATTTAACGAGTTTTATTAGAAGTAGGTTTACATATCTTGAAAGGAAAGGATTATTACAATGAGAAAACTAGCACTTTCCGATGAGATTTTATTATCGGTAGAAAAACCTGCCCGCTATATCGGTGGCGAGGTCAATATGCAGGTAAAGAACCCTGAGGAAATGGATATTCGGTTTTGTATGTGTTTCCCTGATGTGTATGAGATAGGGATGTCGCATCTGGGAATTCAGATACTATATGATATATTGAATCGTAGAGATGACACCTATTGTGAGAGGGTTTATTCTCCTTGGGTGGATTTGGACAAGATTATGAGGGAGAAGAAGATCCCACTATTTGCATTAGAGAGTCAAGATCCGGTTAAGGATTTTGATTTCCTAGGAATTACATTGCAATATGAGATGTGTTACACCAATGTATTGCAAATATTGGAGCTTTCCCAAATTCCACTCTATGCAAAAGATCGTACGGAGGAGCATCCTTTTGTTATCGGTGGAGGCCCTTGTACCTATAATCCGGAACCGATAGCGGATTTCTTTGATTTCTTCTATATTGGTGAAGGGGAAACGGCTTATAATGAAATTTTAGATGTATATAAAGAGTGTAAAAAGCAGGGCAAATCTAGAATTGAAATCCTGGAGCAGATAGCTCATATTGAAGGAATGTATGTACCTGCATTCTATGATGTGAATTATAATGAGGATGGGACGGTTGCAAGTATTGTTAAGAATAATCCCAATGCTCCTGATAAGGTAAAGAAACAAGCGGAGATGAACTTAAGTGAAGCATATTATCCGACGAAACCTTTGGTACCTTTTATTAAAGCAGTTCAGGATCGGGTGGTTCTTGAGATTCAACGAGGCTGTATTCGAGGATGCCGATTCTGTCAGGCTGGAATGATTTATCGTCCAACAAGAGAGCGTGAATTGGAATATTTGAAAAAATGTGCTTATGAGATGCTTGATTCCACAGGACATGAGGAGATTTCTTTAAGTTCCTTAAGTTCCAGTGATTATTCACATTTGCAGGAATTGGTATATTTCCTTATTGAAGAGTTTGGCTCGAAAGGAGTCAACATTTCCTTGCCATCCTTACGAATTGATTCATTTTCCTTAGATGTTATGAGTAAGGTTCAGGATATCCGTAAGAGTAGCCTTACTTTTGCGCCTGAGGCAGGAAGTCAGAGACTTCGTGATGTTATTAATAAAGGTTTGACCGAGGAGGATATCCTAGGTGGAGCAGGAAAGGCATTCCAAAGTGGTTGGAACCGTGTAAAGCTCTACTTCATGATGGGTCTTCCAACTGAGACAGAAGAGGATATCGAAGGAATCGCAATTTTATCTGATAAAATTGCAAGAAAATATTATGAAATTCCAAAGGACCAGCGAAATGGTAAGGTAAATATTACAGCTAGTACTTCCTTTTTTGTACCAAAACCATTTACCCCTTTCCAGTGGTCAAGAATGGATACAAGCGAAGAATATCTTGCAAAGCAGAAACATTTGCGTAATAAAATTAATGAACAGCTTAATCGTAAGAGTATCAAGTATAACTGGCATGAAGCAGATTTATCGGAATTGGAAGGTGTATTTGCAAGAGGGGATCGTCGTATCAGTAAGGTTATCTACGATGCCTATCAAGCAGGATGCCTCTATGATTCCTGGAGTGAGTTCTTTGACTTTGACCGTTGGTTAAAAGCATTTGAGAATAATGGCATAGATTATAGGTTCTACACTTGTAGAGAAAGAGACGAGGAAGAACTATTCCCATGGGATTTTATCGATGTTGGAGTTACTAAGAAATTTTTACTTAGAGAATATAGAAATGCTAAAGCAGAGAAAGTTACTCTTAATTGTAGACAAACATGTACCGGTTGTGGAGCTAAATCTTTTGGCGGTGGTGTTTGTTTTATGGATCAAACAAGTCTGGAGGGGGTAACCAATGAAAGTACGAATTAAATTTCAAAAATATGGTGCAATGAAATTCATCGGCCATCTTGACGTCTTGAGGTATTTTCAGAAAGCCTTTCGTCGTGCCGGTTTTGAAAGTGAGTATACCAAGGGTTTTAATCCGCACCAAATCATGTCATTTGCAGCTCCTCTTGGATTGGGAATAACCAGTGATGGGGAGTATATGGATGCTGAGCTAGTTACATCAGATGAACCTGAGGTAATGATTGATCGCTTAAATGCGGTAATGACGGAAGGATTTCATATAACTGGATTTAATATTTTAAAAGACCGTGAGGAGAATCAGAAAGCGGTTACAGCAATGTCTTTGGTGAATTCTGCAGATTATATCGTATCCTTAAAGGATGGTTATACGATTAGTGATTCCATACAGAGCAAAGAAGATTTTGAGAAAGCATTCCGTTTATTTATTGCACAGCAGAAAATTGAAATCGTTAAGAAGACAAAGAAAAGTGAGAATGTAGTTGATATAAGGCCCATGATATTCTTAGTGGAATTTGATGAGAAGGAATATCATGATAAGTTAAGTGAAATACTAAAAAATCCTTTACAGAAGACTTTTGATAACCACGGTAGTGTAGCTGAAGTGTATGACAATGGTATTTTAGTTTATCTTCAGGTGGATACTGGAAGTGTAGCGAATTTAAAACCAGAATTGGTTATGGAAGCCTTCTATAATTATATAGAAGTTCCTTTTAATAAATTTGCTTGGCAAGTTCATCGATTAGAAATCTATACAAGAGACGCAGAAGATGGAAAACTGATTTCTCTTGATCAGTTGGAAAGGTGATTATTTCCAAGATTGGAGTCTGTAATGAGTAGTAAATTGGTAATTGTAAGACAGGAAAATAGAATATTATCCGCATTTTTTGATGATATGAATCTAGTGCAGATATCTTTGAATCACGCAGAAAATACAGGTATACTTGGCAATATATATCTTGGTAAGGTGAAAAATATTGTTAAGAATATCAATGCTGCATTTGTAGAGATTGAAGGCGGCAAAATGTGCTATTATTCCATGTCAGAAAACCGTTATCCAATTATGGCGAATGAACCCTTTGATCATAATTCAGATGGAGGATTAACTGAAGTCAAGGTTAAAGTTGGTGATGAACTTTTAGTACAAGTAGTGAAAGAGGAAGTAAAGACGAAAGCACCGGTTGTTAGTGCGAATTTAAATTTTACAGGAAAATATGTTGCCTTAACCTATGGCAAATCGACGATTGGTGTTTCTTCTAAGATTTCGGATGATAAGGAACGAAAAAGGTTAAAGAACATCGCAATGCAATACCATAATAAGCAATATGGATTTATCCTTCGCACTAATGCAGCTTACGTTCCAGAAGAGAAAATTAAAGAAGAGATTGAGAAATTAATTGAGACCTTTAAGAATATCAGAAGGTACGGAATTCATAAAAGTAGATTTTCCCTGGTTTATGAAACACCTCCTAACTACATCTGTGATATTAGAGACGGTTATACAGAAAAGGTGGATGCCTTTATTACGGATGATCGGATCTTGTATGACCGTATGAAGGAATATCTAACCGTGTACCAAGAAGAGGATTTGGATAAGTTAAGGTTTTATGATGATCCTTTGATAAGTCTTGAGAACTTATATGGAGTAAATGTGAAGTTAGAGGAAGCCCTTCGACCTTATGTTTGGTTGAAGTCTGGTGGTACCTTGGTTATTCAGCCTACGGAAGCATTAACGGTAATCGATGTGAATACAGGTAAAGCTGTGGCTGGCAAGAAAAAGGTGCAGGAAACCTTTCTAAAGGTAAATCGGGAAGCAGCAAAGGAGATTGCAAGACAGATTCGCCTTCGTAATTTATCAGGTATCATTATCATTGATTTTATTGATTTGGCTTCTAAGAAGGATCAGGAACTTTTGATGCAGGAATTGGATGAGCACCTTAGGAAGGATCCAATTAAAACGACCCTAGTTGATATGACTGCTCTTGGCCTTGTGGAGGTTACGAGGAAAAAGGTAAGGAAACCGCTTTATGAGCAGGTTGCGGAGTTTAAAATTAAGTAATAATATTTTCTTTTACTTGGGATGTACTTTATTAATTATGTAGGGCAATAGTTTAGGGGTTTTTATTAGAATTGATTTAATAGATTAATAGATGTGTTTGGTTATATTTAAGAAAGAATGTGTGTTAAATGGTTAAAACGAATGCGATGAGACTGCTGGAGCAGGCAGGTATTTCTTATAAAGCTTTGGAATATGAAGTTGATGAGGATAATCTGGCGGGTGAGCATGTGGCAGAGCAGATTGGAATGCCACCGGAGCAGGTCTTTAAAACCTTGGTTGTTAAGGGACAGAAGAAAGGTATTATGGTATTCTGCATACCTGTAAATTCCGAGTTGAATTTGAAGAAAGCAGCGGCAGTAGTTGGGGATAAGAAGATTGAGATGTTGCATGTAAAGGATCTCTTGAGAACTACTGGGTATATACGAGGTGGTTGTTCACCAATTGGAATGAAGAAGAAATATCCGACGTTTATAGATGAAACAGCATTTCTTTTTGATGAGATCACAGTAAGCGCAGGTATTCGCGGCTGCCAGCTATGTATACCGAGAGAGCGGTTGATTGACTATATAGATGCTAAATTATGCGATATTGCAGATTGATGTTTTGATAAAGGCATGTGAATTATTGACAAAATTTATAATCCATGATAATATAATCTTAGAAAAGGTGCTACCGATAGACGGTTAGCCCAGTTAATATTTTAAGTAAAAAAGTAACCGGTTACCTGGACAGTGACGGTTACTTTTTTGTATTATCATTATTTATAAAATGTAGTAGGATTGTAACAACCAATCCAATTATCATTAATATAATAGATAACATCTCATAATCAGACATACAATTCGCCCTCCTTTTTATTAATAAAAATTGAAAATCTATGTAGATTTTCTAGTACTAAAGGAAGGACTAACCGTCTACCGTCTTGGTAGCACTAAAAACATTATAACAAACAAATGTTCGCGTTTCAATATATTTAAAGAACATTTTCTTGTACGAACTTTATATTACTTTCTTGAATAAT
>JAAYSQ010000226.1 GCA_012523925.1 Clostridiales bacterium | reverse complement strand
TTCTTAAGTCGCGAGTTGCTTAAGGTCGACAGCTGCCACTAGGCAGCGTACGCTAAATTATCGTCTGCGTTTATATTTAGTTCTAAGTTGGTGACGCAGTCCTAGTCTGCGAATGGCTACCACAATTTCAAAACCCCCGTCGAAACCAGTACAACCCCGTTTTATTTTGATTGTGATTACAGGTTCCTAAGTGGCTACCCGTAATACTCTGGCTCACAGACGTGTATATAATATTAATCTAAATTAGTGAAAGTGTCAAGGCTTCTTGGATTGCTTCATGCGATTTCTCTTACCAAAAAGCCCATCTTTTCACAATATATTTTTTGTATTTATTACAAATCAGAGTTTTTAATTCTTATTTTTACTACTCCACTTACCCCTAAATCTAAACAAATCAATGTTATTAGATGGAAATATCCATCTCTTTATTAAGCGAAATAATAATATAATTATAAATCAGCTAATAGGGCATTTATCAAAGAGTTTCCTAATATAGGTTTTTCACCTTGAATTCTCTCTCCGTTTCCCTTCGCTGGTCTTTCTTCGCGATTTCATGTCTCTTATCATAAAGTTTCTTACCTTTTGCTAGCCCGATTGATAACTTCACCAGGCTTCCTTTAAAATAAACAGAAAGAGGTACAACGGTATACCCCTTCTGTGCTAACTGGCCAGAGATTTTATTAATCTGGTAACCATGAAGCAGTAGTTTTCGAACCCTTAGAGGATCTTTATTGAATATATTTCCTTTCTCATAGGGACTTATATGCATGTTATAAATAAACACTTCCCCATTTTCTATTCGAATAAAGGCTTCTTTAACGCTACATCTCCCCATACGAAGAGATTTGACTTCTGTTCCATGTAATGCGATGCCAGCTTCATACTTATCTTCAATAAAAAAATCATGATATGCTTTTTTATTATTGGCGATTAATCTAATATTCTCCCCCATTACTTTCTTCTTCCTCCTCTACTAAGGCAAAATCAATAGTTCTAAGAAGTTTATCAGTGGCGACAACTTCTATCATTACCTTTTGGCCCAAATTATAAGTTTTCTTGGTATGTTCCCCCACCATTTGATAACGTTCCTCATCATAGAAGTAATAGTCATCGTCCATATCACTAACTCTAATCATACCTTCTACAGTATTAGGCAGCTCAACATACATGCCCCAAGTTGTAATACCTGAGATTACACCCTCAAAGGTTTCACCAATGAATTTGCTCATGTATTCAACCTTCTTCATCTTTTCCACTTCCCGCTCAGCTTCATCTGCTCTGCGTTCTGTTTTGCTGGAATGATTTGCTACTTCAAATAGTATTTTCTCATAATGTTTAATTCTATTTTCATTTAACTTACCCCTTAGATTTTCTTTAATAATTCTATGAATCTGCAAATCTGGGTATCGTCTTATCGGTGATGTAAAATGACTGTAATATTTTGCAGACAAACCAAAGTGTCCAGTGTTTACTACCGTATATTTTGCTTGCTTCATAGAACGTAAGGTTAATCGACTGATTAATGCTTCCTCAGGGGTATCTTCTATTTTAATTAATAATTTTTGTATCTCTTTTGGATGAATTTCATCCCGCCCTACGTGGAGGCTATATCCAAAGTTGTTAATGAAAATCCCCAGCTTCATAATCTTTTCATCATCTGGATAATCGTGGGTCCGGTATAGAAACGGAAGCTCTTGCCAGTAAAAATCCTCAGCAATGGTCTCATTTGCTATGAGCATAAACTCCTCAATGATTTTCGTTGCTTTGTTCCTTTCGTAAGGCTTAATATTAATAGGTTTACCTCTCTCATCTACAATAATTTTACTTTCAGGAAAATCAAAATCAATAGAGCCTCTTTTATTTCTCTGTTTCTTAAGAATTTGTGACAGCTCAAGCATTAGTTGAAACATTGGCACAAATTCCTCATATTTTTTGCATTCTTCAGCATCATTATCCTCTACAATTTTAGCCACGCTGGTATAGGTCATTCTTCGATCGACTTTAACTATCGTTTCTGCAATCCTATGACCAATTACATTGCCTTTAGAGTTAATATCGATAAAACAGCTAAGTGCCAGTCTGTCAGTTCCTTCATTAAGGGAGCATATTCCATTGGATAATTTATGTGGTAACATTGGAATTACTCGGTCAACTAGGTAGACACTGGTTCCCCTCTTTAATGCTTCTTTATCCAAAGGCGAGCCTTCTGTTACATAATGCGTAACATCAGCAATATGCACTCCTAGATGATAAATGTCACCTTCTTTTGTTAAGGTGATGGCATCATCCAAGTCCTTCGCATCTTCTCCATCTATGGTAACCGTTTGAAGGTCACGAATATCTAGTCGTCCCTCCATATCCTTTGGATCAACTTCCTCTGGAATATTATTTAGAGACCTCATCACTTCTTCTGGGAATTCTACTGGGAGTTCATATGCTCGAATAATTGACATTATATCCACACCTGGATCATTGATATGCCCTAATATTTCAATAACCTTGCCCTCAGGGCTTTGAGTGCCATCCCCATAGTCTGTGAGCTTAACTACAACTTTATGACCATTCACAGCTCCACCTGTTTGATTTTTAGGTATAAAAATATCATGTCCGAACTTCTGATTATCTGGACGCACGAAACCAAAGTTCTTACTTTTTTCAAAAGTACCTACAATTTCCGTTTTCCCTCGTTCCATGATATTAATAATAATACCATCTTTTCTTTTGCCTGTCTGCTCTTTATTGATGGTTATCATAACCTTATCCCCATGTAACGCTCCCTTAGTCGCATTCTCAGGAATAAAGATATCTTGCTCCTCACCTTCTAATATAACGAAACCATAACCTCTTTGGGTACCTGCAAATATACCAACTTTCACATCGTCTCCAGGAGTACGATAACGTCCCTGTCCATCTAGAATCAACTTACCTTCGGACAAAAACTGATCCAACAACTCTTTTAAATCATTCTTTTCGCCTCGCGGTACCTGTAATAATCCCACAAATTCCTTGAAACGTAACGGTTTATATTCTTTCTCTGAGATGAACGCCTCAAGCATAGCACGTCTTTCTTCTAAAATTTCCTTATCTTTCACCGTATCTTTTTCTATATTTTTCACTTTATTTCTCACTTTAAACTTCTCTTTATCCTTCGATTTTACTTTACCCTTCATATTCGCACCCCATTCTGCGCTTTCGCTTTTGATTTGTACTTTATTAAAATGTTATTCTCCCCTTTATTTTCCCCATAGTTATGTGTTCTCATGCTAATTATTAATTAAAACAACAAATACCATTTTATTTCATCATATATGTTTTCACTATATTTTGAAAATTAAAAAAATCTCTGACTTAAATAATATACCATATATTACTTGTTTTTATAAGCTGGTAACAACAATAAAGTTTAATATTGTCCAAAGGTGCGAATATATAATTTAAATGTAATTTCACAAATGTATAATTATTATGTACATTATAGGATTTATTGTAACAAAAAACACTCTGGTTTTGAATTTCAGAGTGTTTTTATTATTCATATTCATTAAAAAAGATTTAATACAACGGAAAGCACAATAAATAGTCCACCTAAAATCTTAGTAGTGTTATCTAATAAACCTTCCTTAGAGCGGCCTTTGTTTTTACTCCAATAGGATTCTGAAGCACCAGCACCAGTTAACGCGCCAGATAAGCCCTCTTTTCCTTCTTGCTTTAACACGATTACAGTTAAGACAATACAAATCAAGATATATATGATTTGAACAATAACCTTCAAAATGTCCACTGCTCACACCTCCTAAAACTATGCCTATTCTATCATACTAAAGGAATTATTTCAACAATAATATTTCTTGAGTTTCCGTACTTTTATCCACAAGCACCCATTTTAGCCGGTTTGTTATAATCAACTTTCAGAAAATGCCCAAAATATAAGGAAATCCTCTCTTTGTTATGGTAAAATTAAGATGACAGGTCTAAACCTTACTAAACAAAAAGAGAGGAGCTCCTTATGCTTAATTCTACCACAAATACTTATACTTTGAAACGTGAAATTTTATCATTTAAAAATAAGATTTCTAATAAAC
>JAAYSQ010000225.1 GCA_012523925.1 Clostridiales bacterium | reverse complement strand
TTATGGTGCTACTATGCTTCTATTTGATTGCCAGTAAAGAACTAATTGAAGCTGGAAAGCCGACCATATCCTCAGAAATGAAATAAAATATAAAAGTAAAAGAAAAGACCATGCTCCCAGTATATAGGTAAGTATGGTCTTTTATATATGAATTATATCTCTGACTGAATCTTACGGTCTTTCTCTAAGACATCTTCCGTCATTTTCTTTCTCATATCTTCCAGTTTATGATTGATTTCTTCGTCACTTACACCTAATATTTGAGCGGCTAGAATGGCTGCATTATCGGCGCCGTCGATTGCTACAGTAGCTACCGGGATGCCTTTGGGCATTTGTACAGTGGATAAAAGAGCGTCCAAGCCATCTAGGGTAGAAGATTTAATTGGGATACCAATGACAGGCAAAGTGGTATGTGCTGCAATCACTCCGGCTAGGTGAGCTGCTTTCCCTGCTGCGCATATAATCACACCAAACCCATTTGATTTTGCATTAGAAGCAAATTCGCAAGCTTGCTTTGGTGTTCGGTGAGCGCTGTATACATGAACCTCAACAGGAATGGAAAAGCTCTTCAAGGTATTTATTGCACCCTTAACGACAGGAAGATCGCTATCACTTCCCATTAGAATGCCTACTTTCTTACTCATAAATGTCCTCCTATATATTATAAGATATTATTTATAAACCGTTGATAGTTTCTAGCAAAAGGTATATAATTCAGGCTGTTTTTTATGAAAAGCTGTTAGAATGTTTTTAATATAGAGTATTTATATGGGAATGTCAACTTGGCTTTAATTAATAATCGTTATAAAAAAATAAGGCCATACTTATAATTGTAACAAAAAAGGATTTATTTTTACTATTTTCTCATTTTATCTTTACAAAATTGGAATTAAAAACTAAAATATATTATAATTAGTCATTTTCATTTAAGAAATAAAGTCTATATATGTAATATTCATATCCAATGAATATTACACATTATAGATTTGTTTGATTTGACAACTTTGATGCGAAAGAGGCGAAATTAATGAATTATAATTTGTGGTGGGGTATCGGTGCAACCGTATTATGTATAGTATTTTTACTATTGATTTTTATTATTCTTATAAAGAATAATATATTAAAGCAAGAGAAGAGGAAACTTGCAATTGTAAATGCGGAATTGGAGGAAAAGGAATATCTATTCCGAACGATATTTGAACAATCGCCAATTGGTATCTGCTTTGGTAATTATACGGATAATATTATGGATGCAAATCCAATGTATGAAAAAATTATTGGTAGACCTCTCAAGGATTTAGATTCACTTAGTTGGAGAGAATATACGCATCCGGATGATGTGGAGAAAGATATTGCCCTAGCTAATAAACTAAAGGATAAGGAAATAGATGGCTATACTATGGTAAAGCGCTATGTACGTCCAGATAATTCGATTGCTTGGGTGAATATGACAATTGCTCCACTACATTTAAAGAATAAAGCCAACCATATATGTATTATAGATGATATAACTGAGCAAGTTGAAGCTGAGAAAGCTTTGCAGGAAAGCAATCGTCAGAATAATATGCTACTATCTAATCTACCAGGTATGGCATATCGCTGTAATTTTGATAAAGATTGGACTATGCAATTCGTATCGGAAGGTTGTTATAGTCTTACGGAATACCCACCTGAAAGTCTAATAAACAATAAGGACTTATCATTTAATGATCTTATACAGCCCGAATTTCGTGAAAATCTATGGAGAAAATGGGAGGAAACTCTAGAGAAACATGAGGTGTTTAAGGGCGAATATAAAATAAACACTGCTTCCGGTGAAGAAAAATGGGTGTTAGAGCAAGGTCGTGGTGTATATGATGGAAACAATAAGCTGATTGCAATCGAAGGATTGATTATCGATATTTCCGATCAAAAGAAAAGAGAAGACGAAATTTCCTATCTAAATTATCACGATGTGTTAACTGGGCTCTATAATCGTAGATATATTGATGAAATTGTGGAGAAATATGATCAGAAGCAATATTATCCCTTATCAATTGTTGTCGGAGATATTAATGGATTAAAATTAATCAATGATACCTTAGGCCATTTGGAGGGCGATAGGATTATAACCACCATGGCTAGAATACTTAGTAGTTGTTGCAGAGAACAGGATATTATCGCAAGGACTGGAGGAGATGAATTTAATATTATTTTACCAAATACCGATTATGAAGAAACTGAAAATATAATTAAACAAATTCAGAAAACCTGCGGAGAATGTACTGAAATAGCTAAGGAAGATATATACTATATTAGTATATCCTTAGGTTGTGCAACAAAAACTGAGGAAAAGGAATCTATTATGGCAATTATGAAGGATGCTGAGGACAATATGTATAGGGATAAGCTTCTACATAATAGAAGTTTACATAGTTCGGTCCTATCCTCTATGAAATCAACTTTGTTTGCCAAAAGTCAGGAGACACAAGAGCATGCACAAAGACTTATTAAATTATCGAAAGCGATAGGGCAGCAGATGCACTTGACTGAAAAGGAATTAAATGAATTGGAGATATTATCGTCGCTACACGATATTGGTAAGATTGGTATTAGCGATACCTTACTCAATAAGCCGGGTAAATTAACGGATGAGGAATGGATAGAAATGAGGAAACACTCGGAAATTGGATACCGAATTGCAATGTCAATTCCAGGACTTGCCCCAATAGCGGAATACATTCTAAGCCATCATGAGCGATATGATGGTAAAGGGTATCCACAAGGCTTGCAAGGAGATGATATACCTACATTATCCCGAATTCTTTCCATTGTTGATGCCTATGATGCAATGACTTCTGATAGGCCATATAAGAGTGCTATGACGAAAGCAACTGCCATTGAAGAAATTAAAAACTGTGCAGGTACACAATTTGATCCAGTAATAGTTGATATATTTTTAAAAATCATATAAATTGTAAAGCTGCAAAAAACTTTCAAAAAACCTATTGACATTGACGTAGCGTAAAGGTTTACACTGTATTTGTAAGGAGATAAGTTGTAAACAAAAGACTTAACCATATGGTGATACTTGTTTCCTTGAAAGGAGTAAAAGACATGGAATACACAGTGCAAAAGTTAAGCAAATTGGCAGGAATTAGTCCGAGAACCATAAGGTATTATGATGAAATTGGAATTCTAAAGCCGGCAAGAATTAATTCATCAGGATACCGGATCTATGGTAGGACAGAGGTGGACCAGTTGCAGCAGATTATGTTTTATCGTGAATTGGGTATTAAATTGGAAGCGATAAAAGAAATAATATCAAGCGAAACTTATGATAAGGTTAAAGCGCTGAAAAGCCATCGTGAAGAACTCCTGGCAAGAAAAAGACAACTGGATCTACTAATCGAAAATGTTGAAAAAACAATAGATTATCAGGAAGGAAGAAGAAAGATGATGGATAAGGAAAAGTTTGAAGGATTCAAAAAGAATTTAATTGATGAAAACGAAAGAAAGTATGGTAAAGAAATTCGTGAAAAGTATGGCGAAGATACAGTTGATGCATCCAATGCAAAGATGTTAAATATGACGCAGGAGCAATACCAAGCATTTGAAAAGTTGAGCAAAGAGGTTATTGATACCTTTAAGGAAGCTTATGCAACCGGTGAGCCTGCAGGGGAATTAGCACAGAAAGCTGCTGATCTACATCGCCAATGGTTATCCTTTACTTGGGGCAAATACAGCAAAGAAGCTCATGCTGGTGTCGCTCAAATGTATGTGGATGATGAACGCTTCACAAAATATTATGATCAACATCAACCGGGGCTCGCGCAATTCTTAAGAGATGCTGTATATATTTATACAGGAATGAAATAAGTGATGGCTTATTTCCACGCAAGCTTCGCTTATGGGTATGTATCTGTTGTACCAAAATCAGATCATGATATCGTATTTAGCAATTAGATAAATAATAAGACAAAGAAGGGGAGCAATTGCTAGCTCTCCTTCTTTGTTTTAACTTCTTCAAATTTGTAACTAGGAATATGGCAGTATCCATTTGGATTCTTATCTAAGTACTTTTGGTGATATTCTTCTGCAAGATAATAATTCTTTAGAGGAAGGACCTCAATTGCAATTGGTTTTTCGTACTTTTCCTGTAGTTTTGCTATGGAATTTTGAATGATGGAGAGATCACTATTATCCACATAGTAAATTCCGGTGCGGTACTGTGAACCAACGTCACCTCCCTGACGATTAATGGATGTAGGATCAATTACATCATAATAAAGATCTAATAGAAATTCCAAACGAACCTGCTGAGGATCATAGAAGACCCTTACGGTTTCTGCGTGCCCAGTATTCTTATGACATACTTCCTCATAAGTTGGGTTTTCAGTATTCCCATTCGCATAACCGACATCTGTTTTTCTTATTCCATTAATGCCGGATAAATATTTCTCGGTTCCCCAGAAGCATCCACCGGCCAGATAGATTTCTTTTAAGTTTTCTTTGCTCATCGAAAAACCTCCTTCTTGGTGATTACTTCTATCCTATATCGTTTTTTCATGAATTACAATCTATTTTTCATCTTTCATATGAATGGGCGATGATATATTTTAACACTTGCGAGATAATACCTATAATAGCTCATCGTTATTTAACACTTGTGTGCCAATGGATATAACAAAATAGTATAGGAATATTTAAATGTTTAAAAATGAAAGGGATATTGTGATAAGACTAATATCCCTTTCGTTCTTATAAAATGGCAACCGATTATAAAAAATTAAAATTCCTTGTGTTTTGTTCTCTCTGCTGCTCGCATGAAAATCTTTATGATTTCATTTACAATAAGTGGGACTAAAGCAAAGGCGATTACCCTTATCCAGTCATGCATGGTTAACTGGTGAACACCGAAAGCATCCGCTAAAAATGGTACAGAGATAACAACTAGTTGAAGGAAAATCCCTACAAGAATAGCTCCTACCAGATATTTATTGGTAAAGAAACCAACCTGAAAGATTGATTTGGTTGTATTTCTCATAGACAAGGAGTAGAAGAGCTGTGAGGCAGCTAGCACAACGAAAGCCATGGTTCTAGCATAGGTTAGCGCAGCTTCAAAGTTTGGATCAGCTGCTATGGCTTCAATATTGTTGACAGTATAACCATGTTCCGTTAATCCCCAGTAGAAAGCAAGCAAGGTAAATATACCGATTAAGACACCACCGATAATCGCTCGTAAACCAGCACCTCTTGCGAAAAAACTTTCCTTCGGATTTCTAGGCTTATAAAGCATAACATCATGGTCACCAGGATCCACACCGAGAGAAATGGCTGGCAGTGAGTCGGTAATAAGGTTAATCCATAATAGTTGTGTGGCAATTAGTGGAACCGGCCAATTCAGCAGAATAGAGATGAGGATTGTAACTACCTCGCCTAAGTTACAGGATAGAAGGAATATTACCGCTTTCTTGATATTGTTATAGATATTACGGCCTTCCTCAATCGCGTGGACAATGGTGGTAAAATTATCATCAGTTAAAATCATATCGCTGGCGCCCTTTGCAACGTCAGTTCCGGTAATACCCATGGCAACGCCAATGTCTGCATATTTCAGTGATGGAGCATCATTCACACCATCGCCTGTCATGGATACGATATTTCCATGGGATTTGAATGCTCGAACAATCTTTACTTTATGCTCTGGAGAAACTCTAGCAAATACACGGTAGTTATTGATTTTTTCTTTTAATTCCTCATCCGTGAATCCATCTAGTTCAGTACCGGTAATGCTTTGGTCAAGTGAGTCTGCAATACCTAACTCTTTTGCAATAGCTACCGCAGTATTCTTATGGTCTCCGGTAATCATAACGGGAGTAATTCCTGCTAGTTTAGCATCATGGATGGAGCTCTTTACCTCAAGTCTTGGAGGGTCAATCATTCCAACCAGACCAATTACTGTCAGGCCCGATTCCATTTCCTCCGGTGCTAAAATCTTATCTGTATCCTTATAGGCGGCTCCTAGCACTCTTAAAGCCTCATTTGACATTTCTAATGTTACTCTAAGATAATCCTCTTTTAATTGCTCCGTTAATGGAACAACCTTACCATCGACTAGTGCATGAGAGGAGATTTTTAAAATATTATCAATGGCTCCTTTGGTATGAACACGGTATCCTTTTCCTTCTTTATTTAAAGTAGACATTAGCTTACGGTCAGAATCAAAGGGATTCTCGCTTACGCGATTATGCTTTGAGTTTAAATCTGCTCTTGTCAGATTGAATTTATCACCTAAGACAATTAATGCAACCTCTGTGGGGTCACCGGTTCCCTGGCCATTTTCATAAGTGGCATCGGAGCAGAGTACCATGGATTTGATTAGCTCAGCTTCAGATGGAGATGCAAGGAGGTCGCTAGCTTCCTGAGGGATATCTGCAAGACGATTGTGAGTATATGTCTTAACAACGGTCATCTTATTCTGCGTTAGGGTACCAGTTTTATCAGAACATATGATACTAACTGATCCCAGGGTTTCCACAGCCGGGAGTTTCTTAACAATAGCATTAATTTTAGACATTCGGGTTACTCCAAGCGCTAATACGATAGCAACAATTGCCGCAAGCCCTTCTGGAATAGCTGCAACAGCAAGGCTGATTGCCGTTAGAAACATTTCGAATAAGTCACGTTTTTGAAGGAAGGCAATACCAAATATTAATGCACATATACCAATTGCTAGGTAGCCTAGGATTCTCCCGAGTTCATCTAGCTTTTTCTGTAAAGGAGTCATTTCACTGTCATGGGTATCTAGTATTGTGGCAATTTTACCAATTTCTGTATCCATAGCAGTTGCAACCACGATTCCTTCCCCTCGACCATAGGTTGCAAGGGTCGACATAAAGGCCATGTTAGCTTTGTCTCCAATAGGGGTTTTGGGATCTTCCAAGAGTAATTCTGCTTCTTTAGTGGAAGGAACAGATTCACCGGTAAGAGCGGACTCTTCAATTTGAAGGTTAGCACTCTCAATTAGTCTCAAATCAGCAGGTACATATCTACCTGCATCGAGTATTACAATATCGCCGGGGACAACTTCCACTGAATTAATTTCTT
>JAAYSQ010000224.1 GCA_012523925.1 Clostridiales bacterium | reverse complement strand
TTCATTATTTATCCTCCTTAAACTTGTACGTCTATAATCGTAATCAGGGTATGTTGATAAATTCTCCTACTGGTATTGATTATTATAACCTATCTATTTACCGGCGACAATAGGGGGAATTAATATTAGGAAGAGGCTGCCTCATATGACTTCTTGTAGTCATATGGGCAGCCATTGAAAATTTCTTTGGTTAACAATGTACACTATATTTTATTCTGCTTGCTTTTGTGCCTCTGGTCTAGCACCTAATATTACATCAAATGTTTTCTCCCTATAGATACCACTGGTACCTCTCATTAAGGTAATCGTTACTTCTGTGCCAACTCGTTTACTCTTAATATAATCACTTAGCTGAGTCATAGATGTTATTTCAATATCATCGGCACCAATAATAATATCTCCTGGTAGGATACCCACCTTTTGTGCTGCTCCTTCTTTGTCTACTATTTTTACATATACACCAATTGGAATATTAAAAGCTTCAGAGACATCCTCTGTAACATCATATCCTCCAATGCCTAGATAGCCTTGCTCAGAAGATTTAAGAATTTCTCTGCTCATCAGTTCATTGATAATCGGTATGGCTCTAGAAATTGGAATTGCATAACCCATACCCTCAACCTCATTGGCAGCATACTTCACGGTATTAATCCCTACCACTTCGCCTTTTATATTTAACAAAGCACCACCACTATTGCCGGGATTGATTGCTGCATCTGTCTGAAGTAATACCATGGTCTTAGAGCTATAACCATCACTGACTTCAACTTCCCGATCCTTAGCACTAATATATCCCACCGTTACTGATTGTCCGTAGCCTAAAGCGTTACCAATCGCTATCGACATTTCACCAACTTTAATATCGTCAGAATTACCTAGCTTTGCTATCTTAATTTCATCTAGGGTATCTTCTTCTAATGTAGATACATCCACCGTAATTACTGCAAGATCTGCTATGGCATCGGCTCCTTTAATGATTGCTTCAGATTCAGTACCATCGATATAAGTGACAATAATTTTATTTGCACCAGCAACTACATGGTTATTTGTTGCTATTAAAAGCTCACGTTCATTTTTCCCAACTATGATACCGGAACCACTACCTTCAACTTCCTTATCAAATTGCTGGCCAAACCATATATTCGTCTCTGTTGATACACTCCGAATAGATACTATGGCCGGCATAGTTGCCTTAACAACTCCGGTAACAGAAGACCTAGGTTTTGTTTGTATATTACCTTGATTCGTCTGCTTAATTTCATACCTTTTACTGGTATTTAGTTCAAAGCCTTGGTCGCTCATTCTAGGATTATATTGTTTCGCATCCGGATTAATAGTTAGATATAATTTTTGAAATCCAAAGAAACTTATTGCCGCTAACAAGCCAAAGCATAAGGCCTTTAGTATGAACCTAAGAACGGTATTACCCTTCTTTGCCTTACTTATGCCCGCTTCATTACCTATCGCACTGTATTTGTATTCCCAAGAATTTGTATTTGGGTTATAATTGGAATAAGAGCCATTTGACATTTGTTCCGCCCAGAAATTATATTCCGGAACTTTTCTAGTCTGTCCCTGCCCATTGGTGTTCGAATTATCCCTGTTATTGTACAGGTTTTGATTGTTATTATCCTCTGCCATAAGGACTCTCTCCTTTCTACTCGACTTAACTATTCTTCTCATTGTAATTAGTCTAACAGTTCTTTGTGTTTAGTTTGTGAAGAACATGTAAATAAATTGTGATAGATAGCAGTGTAATTAGAACTATATTACCATATAAGAGAGAATAAGGAATACTATTAGTAAATCTTAATAAAATATTTATTGTTGAAAACGCGAATATCATGTATTATAGTAGAGAAGTTGTCCATTAATTATATTTTAAAAGTAGGGATTGATATGATTAAAGATAATCAAAAAATGCTTAATTGGGCTCATGTTGCTATGGATGCCTGTATTATAGCCATAGCTTATGTTTTGTCCTATTATTTACGATTTTATAGTCCATTAACCAATATAGATTTTCTAATGGTGGAGCCTGGAACATTCTATCCTCCTCATGTCTATGCATCATGGCTTATATTTATAATTCCAATGTATCTGTTAATATATTACTTCAATCGGCTATATACACCGAAGAGAGGTAAACGCAGATGGTTGGAAGTTTTCAATATTATAATAGCGAATACCTTTGGTATTGCATTTTTTACATTTATCTTATATTTACGTAGGGAAGGCGATATCTCCCGTCAATTTTTAGGTATCTTCTATTGCTCGAATATCGTATTAAACTCCAGCGCAAGATTATTGCTTGCTTATGCCTTAAGAGCAGCCAGAAGAAAAGGGTACAATCTCAAACACATACTATTAGTAGGATATGGTCGTGCAGCAGAATCTTATATTGATAGGATATTAGCTAACCCTCAATGGGGATACTATATACATGGTATTCTAGATGATACCCTTGCAACTGGAACCATGTATAAAAAAATTCCTGTGATTGGAACCTGCTATCAATTAGAATCATTTCTTTCCAAAATGTCTTTGGACGAAATTGTTATCACATTGAATATTAAAGATTATGATAAATTAGAAAGAATTGTGGCAATATGTGAGAAGTCTGGAGTTCATACCAAATTTGTTCCAGATTACCATAATTTTATTCCAACAAGGCCCTATACGGAAGATTTGTATGGTTTACCAGTAATTAACATTCGTAATGTACCTTTAAGCAACACTCACAACCGAATTATTAAACGTGTTATCGATATCTTTGGTGCCCTTTTTGCTCTAATTCTGTTTGCCTTACCAATGATTATCGTTGCTGTGATTATTAAAATCACCTCAGATGGCCCGATCATTTTCTCTCAAATACGGGTTGGAAGGCATAATAAAGAGTTTAAAATGTATAAATTCCGCTCCATGGAAGTACAGAAGGAAAAAGAAGAAAAGAAAGCTTGGACAACAAGTGGTGATCCTAGAGTTACTGGCATTGGCAAATTCATTCGTAGGACAAGTATTGATGAACTACCACAGTTATTTAATGTTTTGAAAGGTGACATGAGTTTGGTCGGTCCTAGACCAGAGCGTCCATTCTTTGTTGAGAAATTTAAAGAAGAAATACCTAGATATATGATAAAACACCAAGTTTCACCCGGTCTTACCGGATGGGCTCAGATCAATGGATATCGCGGTGACACCTCGATTCGCAAGCGTATCGATCATGATCTATATTATATAGAAAACTGGTCATTAGCTCTTGATTTTAAGATAATATTTTTGACGTTTTTTAAAGGTTTCATTAATCGAAATGCATATTAGATTCCATATGTGTTATTTTACTGCAAGAAAGGCTAGGTTTGAGACATCATGGCTAAAGCAAGAAAAAGAAAGAAGAAAAAGACACTTGCACGTATTCTATTCATAGAATTTGTAATTCTTCTTCTGTTAATTGGCGCCGTCAAGGTTTATAATACATTGGAGAAAATCCAGCACGACGACAGTGAGGATAAGAACATCGTACAGAATGAAATCGAAGAAAAAGAAGGTTTCCACAATATTGTTATCTTCGGAGTAGACTCTAGACAAAATAAATTGGACAAAGGAACACATAC
>JAAYSQ010000223.1 GCA_012523925.1 Clostridiales bacterium | reverse complement strand
CACCAACATAAAACAATCCCATAAACACCAAGGCCATCTGCTCCGGTTTATATTCAGGATATCGAAATACAGCAATAAATAATAGGGTCATAAGGAAAAGTATGAATAGCATAAGGCGATACTGAGGCAAGTCAAAATATAGTAGCAAATAGTAAAGGATTCCTGCTGCATATCCAACTAGTCCAGGTGCTTGTAGATGTATTTTCTCAATACGGTATAATTCCATCATCCCAATCAAGGAAATAATTAACGAAGTCGCAAAAAGAACGTCATCTCCCAGAATCACAAATAAAATTGTAATTGCCATAAGAATGATTCCACTAAGTAACCTTGTCTTAAACATAGTTTCCCTCCAATTTGCGTTTTCATTAATAAATCGCACCAAATTTTCTTGTTCTACCATTATAATATTCTATAGCTTTCATCAATTCTTTCTTATCAAAATCCGGCCATAATACATCTGTAAAGTAAAACTCTGTATAAGCCATCTGCCAAAGCAAGAAATTAGATAGTCTTTTTTCACCGCTAGTTCTTATTAGTAAATCTGGATCTGGAATTCCTTTTGTATCCATATAATTTTCCATTACTGTTTCATCTATATTATTAATTTCAATCGTATTCTTCTTAATATCTAGGGATAATGCTTTGATTGCCCGAACAATTTCATCCCTACTTCCATAGTTAATTGCTACCTGTAAATTCAAACCAGTATTATTCTTGGTAGCTTCCTCCAACTCATTGATTTTTTTTGTGATATCTTCAGATAAACCTGATTTATCACCGAGTATCCTTACTCTCATATTATTCTTCTTGGCTGTTTTCATGCTAGTTTGAAGATAATTTCTCAACAGCTTCATTATCGCATCCACTTCTTCCTTCGGACGCTTCCAGTTCTCCGTAGAGAAAGCATAAACCGTAAGATATTTCACACCAATTTTATAGGCATCTTCACAAATTCTCTCAACAGCTTTACTTCCCTGCGTATGACCATAATTTCTTGGCATATTCTTTTTTTTAGCCCACCGACCGTTACCATCCAAAATAATAGCAACATGATTCGGTATTATTAATTCCTGTTCTTGCATAGTTTCGCTCCTGAACACAGTGAGACTCAAAAGGCGATTTATTCGCATAATTCACCCTTTGAGTCATCCTGATGTATTAATTATACTGTTAGAATCTCTTTTGATTTCTCTTCCATTACTTTATCAATTTCCGCAACAAATTTATCGGTAAGTTTCTGTGTCTCATCTTCCAGACCCTTTAACTCATCATCTGAAATTTCGCTAGCCTTATTAAGCTTCTTGAGCATATCGTTAGCTTCTCTACGAATGTTACGAATAGCAATTTTCGCATTTTCTGCTCTCTTCTTAACGTCCTTTACAAGTTCTTTTCTTCTTTCCTCAGTTAATTCTGGGAATATAAGACGGATGACTTTACCATCATTGGTTGGTGTTATACCAAGATCAGAAGCAATTATTGCTTTCTCAATATCCTTAATTAATTTGCTCTCCCATGGCTGAATCTGAATTATTCTTGCCTCTGGAACAGAAATATTAGCAACATTCTGTAAGGGAGATGGTTGTCCATAATAATCCACTTTAATCTTATCTAAAAGACGTGGATTCGCTCTCCCTGCACGTATAGTAGCATATTCTTCTTTCAATGTATCCAATGATTTAGTCATCTTAACTTTATACGGATTCAATCTTGCATCCATGAAAATACCTCCATATCAATCTAATTTATTTTATATTCATCATCCAGACATGATCCAAAAGCTGTTCTACATGTAGGATTTATGTTCCCTCTTATCCATCCTCACTATAGCTTTCATTGAGCAAAGTCGAGATAGACTATAGTGAGGATGGACTAATCTACCACCGTAATAGTTGTACCGTTTGATTTGCCCTGTGCGGCTTTTATAATACTGTCTTCTTCCGCTAATCCAAAGAGAAGGATTGGCATCTTATTATCTAATGCAAGAACTGTTGCAGTCAAATCAATGATTCCCAGTTTCTTATCTAGAACCTCTTGCATCGGTATAGTATCAAATTTCTTAGCATTAGGATTTAACTTTGGATCACTATCGTACACGCCATCCACTGCTCTGGCCATAAGTATAGTATCACAGTCTAGCTCAACAGCACGTAATACTGTTGCAGTATCCGTTGAAAAATATGGATGTCCCGTTCCCCCTGCAAGAAATGCTACTCCGCCTTGCTTCATAAGATTAGTTACACTATCCTTTGAAAAAAGCTGGGTCATACTTCCACAGGTAAAAGGAGTAAATACATCTGTGCGCAATCCTATATGACGGAATATTTCGGATACATAGATGCAGTTCATAACAGTAGCTAGCATACCAATCTGATCCGCCTTTGTCCGATCTATGGTCTCACTGGTTCTTCCTCTCCAAAAATTCCCTCCGCCGATAACGATACTAACTTCAATTCCCTGCTCGACTAGCTGCTTTACTTGCTTTGCTACAGCCATACAAGTTGCCTCATCAAAACCGGTTTTTTTCTCTCCTGCTAAAGCTTCTCCACTTAGTTTCAAAAGTACTCTGTCAAATGCTTTCATGCCTAAATTGCCTCCATAGTAAAACTTTTTTTCATAAAAATATATTAATAAACTAGTAAAATGTATTATTCAAAAATGTTGTCAATATTTACATCGGAGTAACTTAAGGAACAGAAACCGTCGATGATTGCACCATTGTTAATCTGTACAGATTTCGTATTGATATTACCTTTAATAATTGCTGTAGAATCAATTACTAACGGTCCATTTATATCAATCTCGCCTCTTACAGCACCAGCAATAACTCCAGATGTACCAGTTATATCACCAATTAATACCGTTCCGAGTCCAATCTTGACGCTTCCTTCACTGATGATGTTTCCTTCGATACGTTCAGTATTGATAAATACTTCTGAAGCTGATGCGTTACCAGTTAATTTACCAGTAATCGATAATTTACCTTGGCATTCAACATCACCTGTCACGTTCCCCATAATATCCAAAGCACCATCGGAGGTAATACTACCATTTATCGTTGTTCCTTTGGAAATTACGGTTACTTCATCTTCGTTTGAGATAGAAGCTACTCTTAAAGTATGTTCTTCTTCTCTTTCTTCTGCATCTGCAGTACCATCTCCATTTAAGGCATCCAATAATTCTAAATCCACATTATCATCCATGCTTCCACCCTCTTCATTTTCTACATTTTCTAATTCAATTTCGTTCTTATCTTCATTCGTTCCATTAGATATTTCTTCGTTCTTCGCTTCATCCGAATCAAAGTCTAATTCTGTATCATCTAATCCATCCAGCCATTCTTTCATCTTCTCAGTATCTGAAGCTTCCATTGCTGTATCTGTGTCTGTATCTAAGGTGTTCACCATTTGCTCTGCTGTTTCTTCTTGGTTTGCTTGATCATCTGGTAGCAATTCATTTACCGCTAGCGATAAATCCTCTTTAAAGTCCTTAAAAAAACCCATTCGCAAAATACCTCCCTATGTATATTTTTTATTGAATAGAATCGGCTTCAATCTGCTGTATTGGCAAAACATCTTCATCTAAAGGTAAAAGGACTGCCCCCTCAGATAGTAAAGTTTCAACTAACTCAGCTAAGGAAGCTACAGTTGTGCCTTTGGTAGAGGAATCATGCATAAGAACGATTGAGCGTTCCTTCCTTTCAACACCAGTTAATACATTGTCAATTAATTGTTCCTTGGTATATTCTACCCCAGTAGCATCTTTATTTACCACATTCCAATCAAAATAAACAATTTTATTTTCATTCAAATAGCGGATGAACTTTTCCATTCCTTCGGGATTTCCATCCGGATTGACCCAATTCGCACTTCCACCTGGAAAGCGAAAGATTCTTGGCCGATATCCAATAATATCATATAACAAATCCCATAGTTTTGTAAAGTCTTTATCAAAATCTTCTACCGAATTATAGATTTCATTATAATCATGAGAATAAGAATGCATTCCAATTGCATGTCCCTCATCTTCTATTCTTTGATAAATCTCTTTGGAAACTTTATCAGTCTTTCCAATAACAAAAAAAGTTGCCTTAACATTATATTCAGCAAGTATATCGAGAATCTCATTAGTATAAATACTTGGTCCATCATCAAAGGTAAGATATACTGTCTTTCCTTCATATTTCCCTTGATTGGTTCTTGTTTCTAAATTATCATTGTTATCTTCTTGGTTTTTATCTTCTAAAATCTTCCGTTCTTCATTGATTTCTAAATTCTCATTCAAGGAATTTTGATTTATCTGATTAGTCCTATCATCAAAGTGCTGATGATTTGTACTCTTTTTAGAACTCTTACTTTCTATATCATTAGCCTCTGTAGCTTTATTCTCTTCTAGTTTCGTTATATCATCTATAATTGGTTTTGGTGCAGCATAAGCATAATTTTCTTTTCCTGATTTAAGTGAT
The DNA here is from genome assembly GCA_012523925.1 of Clostridiales bacterium. Classification (GTDB taxonomy): domain Bacteria; phylum Bacillota; class Clostridia; order Lachnospirales; family Lachnospiraceae; genus Mobilitalea. The sequence continues at coordinate 4,167 of JAAYSQ010000223.1, read as the reverse complement.
TGCTCATAGCTGCCATGCATCTCCATCAATTTATTAACATTTTTTTGTAATCTACTTACTTGTATACCAAGTACAATGCATAAAACCGTTGGTAAAATCATCATTATTATAATGATGATGATAATCGTCATTTTAATTCTGTTAACACGTTTTCGTTGCTCTGTTGTTATTTGATTAGCTTTATCTGTATTCACGTATTGCTCTTCCTGCAAGTCCTCACCCCTAATGAATTATCTATTCATTATTTTAACACAATACGACGTTAGATAACAACTTATTTCACGAAAACAAAAATAATACTATAATTTGACACGAAGTTGATTTCTTGAATATCTTTTCGCGTTTGCTGAATTTGAAAGGAATAGAAAGGAATATGATAATTGATAGAATACAAAATGGAAAAGAAATTGCAAAACAACAAGAAAGTTAAATTCTTTACCACTCAATTATACAATTTGTCATGATTATGGGGATGCTTTATTATAGTAAGCTGATATCAACAATGCCTGTAAATCCCAAATTAAAGGATTTACAGGCTTTTAAATACTGGACTTATGTCAATAACTTAGACTGATAAAGTTTATATTGTATGTAAACATGATACTTCTTGCAGAATCCAAGTTTCTATTTCTTATATAGGAAACGTTCAGGCAGATTAACATTAAAATCTTTTGCTAAATCCCTAAGATTATCTTCTGTTATTGTTTGATTTTTTCCCGAATTCATAGACATGACTTTAATTAGAATTTCCGCAGATTTCTCAACAGTATGCATTAGGCCAAAAGTAAGGTCAAAATCTTCTCCAGAGCAAAACATTCCATGATGTGCCCATATTGCTACGTCATATTTTTCCATGAGTTTACTAGTTTCAATTGCTATCTCTCTTCCCCCTGGCACCATCCAGCCAATTACACCAAGGCCATCTGGAAACACCACTGGGCATTCGGTTGCCATTTCCCACAATTCTCTTGTAAATATTTCATCAGATAATGGTAGTACAAAAGTTAATGCAATTACATTCGTAGTATGCGCATGATAGATAACACGATGCTTTTCATGTGTCACTTTTTTCTTTACTTCATGGTTCATAAGGTGTGTCGGTAATTCACTAGTAGGTGTCCCACCTTCAACAAGTCCCCATCTAATTCGGTAATTTTCACCTTTGTCATCCAGTTCAATAATGGCTATACATGCTTCCGGATTATCGATAATATTTCTAAAATATTTGCCACTTCCTGTTACAAGAAAATAATCACCTGCTAGTCCTGGTACATTTGTCCCAATAGGTAGCCATTCACCTGGGCAATTGAGTCTTGGCTTAACTTCTTCTACTTCCTCTGTTTTTAATCGATAGGATAGGTTTCCTCCATTTCTCTCATGCCATCCTTGCTTGAAACCATCATCTGCCATCTTTACGAAGCCTCGAACGAAGCTTGCATCTATAATATTCATCATTTCACCTCTCCTATATTTTCGTATTATGTACTAATACTTGATTAGTAACTTAAATGCACTCTTCCCCAAAAAATCGATTCAACATTTTCCGGCCAGAGTGCATCTAATTTTTAGTCAAATATGCTGATATTTAGTAACCACATTACATCAAAAATATGATACTTTCTATATCTTAGATCTATTAAATCTAGGGCTAACTAAAATACCAATCGACCTTAATTGATATTCATAAGACCAGCTGCTACCTGTTGTCCTCCATGCATCTGGCCCACACCAAAACGTAGAACGATTACAATTATGAACTGTTCCGAAAGTATTGAACCGGTTACCAAAGGCAGTTATGTCCACCCTATGTCTTCCACTATTAACCTTTCCTAAATCTAGGACATAGGGAGCAAATACTATTTTCCCTTTTTCCTCTCCATCAACAGCTAAAGAAAGTAGTGGGTTTCTATATTGCGGGATTTCTACAGATAGGTTGCAATCTTCCGTATCCAATTCACAGTGATATGTTACATTTCCTGCGTAAAAAGGAAGGCCTTGCACTGACCAATCTCCAAAGGATAGTTCTCTTACAGGATCAATAATTCTAGCATTACTTCCCTCTACCTTAACACCAAAGTCACCTAACAGATAACACCACTCTACATTCGTCTTGGCGGTAAATGCTATATTTAGTATTATTTCCGATTTCCCTTTTGGTAAGTTTGGTATTTTTACCTTCATGAACTTCTGAAAGGGACGGTAGTAAGGATTCTGCTATAAAATCAAAATCGATTAGCCCAAATAAAAGCCATTCTATTATATTGTTAAAGTTCTCATCCATTTCTGCTCTTATACTCGCTGTTTGCTCTTCTGGTCCAAAGTACAACCAATATGATTCAATTGGGTGTATTACTCCAACTCTAACTCGCGCCTTTCCTCTTGTAAGAGCGGTATTTAATCTACTAAAGTGATTTTCAATAAATGGATACTCTCTGTACCAAGGGGATTGATATCCTATGCTAGGAGGATAATCTCTTTTTGCTTCACCTTCCATTGACATCCAGGTAAGATGATGAACCCTTACTGTTATTCCAAGAGCAGCCTGCCAGTCACCCTGCAATTTATGACCTCTGAAATCAAAATCCCAGTTTGTAACACCATATAATTCACTCATTACTCCAGGGCGCCCATACTGATGAGCTGCACTTTGTGCTTGTTTTGCAGTGGAGTATTCTCTTGTGTCACATAATATGTCAATTCCAGGAAGCTGAAATGCACGATATGAACGCATTGCTTCTCCCAAGGCTTTCGTCTGTGTCTCAAGAGTGGGTTCTTCCATCATATGACCTGTAAGCATGATACCGTGAGCATGGCACCATTTTCCTATTGTATCTGCATATGCAGAGGCAAATCTTTCACTTAAATGGTCATGATACCTATATCTTGTTACTGATATTTTTCCATCGCTAGGCTCCCAAAAAAGTTCAGGTAGGTAATCTAATAAACTTACTCCATAATTTTTTTTATAGGTGTCTTCAAAATCATCTGTAAATGGTATTGTAATATCTCTTTCTTCATGTGAATATCCAAAATTATCCTTATGAGTAAACTGAGGTTCATCAGTAAATATAGCTGGGACCGATTTACCAAACTCTTCCCCTAGCACTTCATAATATTTTTCATGAGTAAGGTTGATAAACTTTTCTATAGCTTCCGAATCCAAGGTATTAACATAAGCCTCATTATTAAACCACGGACTAGAGCCTGAAACCTCAATATATGCCCACCAAACTTTAGCCCCGTTGCATGGCTCCTCTCCCTCTTTTAACCTCTTATAATGTGAAAGATATCCATCCTTTAGTACAATTTCATATCTCGCTAGCAACCTTCTATTATTGCTTCTTTGAGCACGTCCACTTGCACTAAATTCTTTTGAATTTTCGTCACTGCCTTCTTCATATTCCTTAGGAGAAAACACAAGAAACCTAGATCTATATTTGATTTCCTTAGTAACATATCCGCCGGCATAGCCAGAGGGCCATCGATCTTCATCATACAGCCAGGTAAGCATATTATTTTCTTTTGCTTTTTCGTTTGCAACTTTAACAAGCTCCATAAATTCCTCGCCAAGGTACTCGATACCCATTCCAGTTCTGCTATGAATATGAAATCCTCCCATTCCCATCTCTTTTAGCACATCTATTTGCTTTAACAATTGCTGCTTATTTACCTTACAATTCCATGCAAAGAAAGGTGTCCCTCTATATTCAGATGTTGGGTTTTTAAAAAGTTCTAGGGATAGCTTTTCCTCTTCATTTCTAGGGTACAACATATTCTTTCTTCCTCCTGTCTCATATAGATGTCTTAAATATGCTAATTATAAGACAAACTCTTCCCACTAATACACGGTTATAGAAGCTTTCCAGTTGTTTGACTTTTTAGCTTATGTAAGATCTATAAAATTCTTCTTATGATTGTTTGTAATTATATACGATTTAATAATACCTGTTTTTCATAATCCTTAACTTGCTGAAACCACTCTTCATTTTGCGGAACCTGATTTAACTCGCAGTAATAATTCCATACATCACCAACAGGATATAGCTTGAGTTCTTCCTGTAGCATCAGAAGTTCTGTTAATTCTCTGTCATTTTGTAGCTTGGCTAGTTTATCGTTGGGCTGTAAAAGTGCATTTAATAATGCTTTTTGCATATTGCGCATACCGAT